>JAATFF010000133.1 GCA_015655335.1 Lysobacterales bacterium
GGAGGTCGGTTTATGCTAAACGCGAACGAGTCTGCGTGGGAGCCGATGGGCGATGCAGGCCTGGGCTGCAATCGCTATCCCGATCCGCAGCCTGGCGCGTTGCTGCAGTCCTTGGCAGCACTTTATGGCGTACGCCAAGAACAGCTGTTCGTGGGTCGCGGCAGCGACGAGGCCATTGACCTGCTGGTGCGCGCTTTCTGTCGCGCCGGTCAGGACGCCATCGTTATCCAGCCACCCACCTTTGGTATGTATGCCGTAAGCGCACGCATCCAGAATGCAGCAGTGATAGAGGTGGCGCTGACATCCGACTTCAGTCTCGATGCGCAGACATTGCTGGCGGCGGTGACACCGGCAGTGAAATTGGTTTTCCTCTGTACGCCCAATAATCCCACTGGGCGGTCGATTCCACGCGCCGATATCGAACAATTGGCGCGAGCATTGGCGGGCAAAGCGCTACTCGTCGTTGACGAAGCCTATGTGGAATTTTCCGACCAGCGCAGTGTGTCCGACCTGATCGGACGCTACGAAAACCTGGCGGTGCTGCGCACGCTGTCGAAGGCATGGGCGCTTGCTGGCGTGCGGATAGGTAGCTTGCTGGCCGATCCAGATGTGATCGCGTTGATCCGCCGAATCATGCCTCCGTATCCGTTGCCTCTGCCGTGTGTGGCAACGGCACTGGCAGAATTGTCGCCGTCCGGTCAAGTTGCGGCACGCGAAAACATCGCAATCGTGCGCGAACAACGCGCGATTATGCGAGTGGCGTTATCCAGAATTCCGGGCGTGCGTGACGTGCTGCCATCGGACGCCAACTTTCTTGCCGTACGTTTCGACGATGCGGGCACCATTTACCAGCGCTTTTTGCGAGCGGGTATCGTCGTGCGCGATATCCGTCGCTATCCTCAATTACAAGACGCGTTGCGCATCACCATCGGTACGCCAGCGGAAAATGCTCGCGTACTCACCGTGTTAAGCGAGACCAAGGTATGAGCCGCAAGATTCTATTCGTCGACCGTGATGGTTGCTTAATCGACGAACCCGCCGACGAACAGATCGATAGCTACGAAAAGCTGTCCCTGCTGCCTGGCGTGATCGCAGCACTGCAGCGCGTCGTAGCGGCGGGCTATGAATTGGTTATGGTCACCAATCAGGATGGGCTAGGCACGGATCGGTTTCCGCAAGCCGATTTCGACGGCCCTCACCAGCTAATGACGCGTATCTTCGCTTCGCAGGGTGTGCATTTCCAAGATGTCTTGATCGATCGCAGCTTCTCGCACGAAGGCTTGGATACGCGTAAGCCCGGTATCGGCATGATGCGCCAGTATCTCGCTGACGACAGCTGGACGCGTGCCGATTCGGCCACGGTGGGCGACCGTGAGACGGATCTACAATTCGCAGCGAACATGGGCGTTCGTGGGTTGCTGGTTGGCCCCAATGGTATGAGTTGGGAGGAAGTTGCCCATCGGCTTCTCGATCGGCCGCGCATCGCGGAGGTCGTTCGCTTCACCAAGGAAACGCGCATCAAAGTGCGTGTCGATCTCGATCGTCAGATCGATCCGGTTGCCCATACGGGTCTTGGATTTTTCGATCACATGCTGGAACAGATAGGCAAGCACGGCGGTTTTGCCTTGCAAATCGTGTGTGAAGGCGATACGAAGGTCGATGAACATCACACCATCGAAGACTGCGCGCTCGCGCTAGGGCAGGCGTTGCGCCAGGCCTTAGGCGACAAGCGTGGGATCGGCCGGTACGGCTTCACCTTGCCGATGGACGAATCGCAGGCAAGCGCGGCGTTGGATATTTCTGGTCGTCCGTATTTCGTCTTTGACGGAACATTTCCACGCGAACGTGTCGGCGATGTACCCACCGAGCTGGTACCGCATTTCTTTCGTTCATTGTGCGATACCCTCGGTGCGAACCTGCATTTGTCGGTAAAGGGTGAAAACGCACATCACATGGTCGAGGCATGCTTCAAGGTCACCGCACGTGTTTTGCGCCAGGCGATCCGTCGAGAAGGCGACGAGCTGCCTAGTACCAAAGGAACGCTGTAATGAGTGTGGTCCTGGTCGATGCGGGTGGCACCAACATCGGATCGGTGCGCTATGCCTTGCAGCGGCTCGGTGTCGATGCATCGTTGACGGCCGATGTGGCGCAGATACGCGCTGCGGACAAAGTTATCTTGCCGGGAGTCGGGGCAGCAGGTCCCGGCATGGCGCGGTTGCGGGAATTGAAACTGGCCGACGTCATCCGTTCGCTCACGCAACCCGTGCTTGGCGTATGCCTGGGTATGCAGCTGCTTTGCGCGCATTCGGCCGAGGGCAGTACGGATTGTCTGGGTGTCATCCCGGCCGATGTTTCCCGCTTCGAAGAGGCGCCCGGTTTGTGTGTTCCGCATATGGGCTGGAACCGTCTATCGCCCGTCGCTACGCACCCGATACTCAAGAATATGGAGGATGGCGACTGGGCGTACTTCGTGCACAGTTATGCCGTTCCGCTCGGTAGCTACACGCTTGCGAGTGCAGATTACGGTGGTGGTTTTTCTGCGGTCATCGCGAGCGGCAATTTCCATGGCATGCAGTTTCATCCGGAGCGCTCGGCCAGCGTTGGCGCCAAACTACTGAAGAATTTCCTCGAGCTATGACTTTTGAAGTGATTCCCGCTATCGATCTGCGCGGTGGCCAGGTGGTTCGCCTGCGTCAGGGTGATTACGCCCAGGAGACGCGTTACGAGACGGACCCACATGTGCTTGCCAAGCGCTACGCTGCTGCCGGTGCGCGCTGGTTGCATGTGGTGGACTTGGATGGCGCGCGTGCTGGTGATATGGCAAATCTTGCCGTTATCGAAGCGCTCGCAAAAATCGACATGAATGTTCAAGCCGGTGGCGGTGTGCGTACCGAAGATGACGTGCAACGCTTATTTGCTGCTGGCGTGGAGCGGGTGGTGGTGGGAAGCGCTGCCATTCGTAATCCTGAGCGTGTTGCCGACTGGCTAAAGAATCATGGTGCGGAGCGATTCACTATCGCGCTGGACACACGTTGGCGTGACGATCGCTGGAGCTTGCCTAGCGCGGGCTGGACCGAAGAGGAGGCGCGTACGTTGGACGAACTGGCCCCCTGGTTTGCTGAGCAAGGCGCGCGTCATCTGCTGTGCACGGATATCGATCGCGACGGGATGCTGGCTGGCTTCAACCTCGACCTCTATCGGCATTTAGCGAAAACCGTTCCGCAGCTTGGGGTTCAGGCCTCCGGCGGTGTGCGTTCTCTCGACGATATCCGCGCGGCGCGCGAAGCAGGTGCGCAAGGCGTGATCCTCGGACGTGCCTTGCTGGAAGGCCGCTTTGCGCTGGAGGACGCACTGGCATGCTGAGTCGCCGCATCATTCCATGCCTGGACGTGCGCGATGGCAAGGTGGTCAAAGGTGTGCGTTTTCGTGATCACGTGGTGATGGGCGAGATTGTCGAACTCGCCTTGCGTTACCGCGACGAAGGCGCTGACGAGCTGGTGTTTTACGACATCACCGCGAGCCCGGAAGGTCGCAGTGTGGATCGAAGCTGGGTCGAACGGGTTGCGCGCGTTATCGACATTCCGTTTTGCGTCGCCGGTGGCATCCGCTCTGTGGACGAGGCACGCGGTGTGCTGTATGCCGGCGCCGACAAAATTTCGGTCAATTCGCCCGCACTAGAACGCCCCGAACTGATCGATGAGCTGGCCGCCGCCTTTGGTGTGCAGTGCGTGGTGGTGGGTATCGATTCCATGCGTGATGCTGACGGTGAATGGCGTGTGCGTCAGTACACCGGCGATCCTTCCAAGACACGCGCGCTGTTGCGAAGCACGCTCGATTGGATGATTGAAGCGCAGCGGCGCGGCGCCGGTGAGATCGTTCTTAATTGCATGGACAGCGATGGTGTGCGCAAGGGTTACGATTTGACGCAGCTCGCTGCAGCGCGCGCGGTTTGTCACGTGCCGCTAATCGCCTCTGGCGGTGCCGGTACCATGGAGCACTTTCGCGATGCGTTTGTGCGTGCCGGCGTCGATGGTGCTTTGGCAGCCAGCGTTTTTCACAGCGGTTCCATCGCAGTGCCCGATCTCAAACGATATTTGCAGCAACAAGGCGTGGTGGTTCGCTTGCAGGAGATATCTGGCCATGAATGACACAGCGAGCGATTTCAGCCGGCTCGATTGGAAAAAATCGGAAGGATTGTTGCCCGCGATCGTGCAGCACTGGCTAACCGGCGAAGTGTTGATGCTTGGCTATATGAATGCCGAGGCGCTCGCGCAAACCCAAGCCAGCGGCAAGGTGACTTTTTATAGTCGTAGCAAACAAAGGCTGTGGACCAAGGGCGAAAGTTCCGGTCACGTGTTACTGCTCAAGTCGATTCGCGTGGACTGCGACGCCGATACGTTGTTGGTGCAAGCCAACCCTCACGGGCCCACTTGCCATCTCGGGACGAGCAGCTGTTTCGGCGATACGGTACGACCGCCGCTTGGATTCTTGGCCGAACTGGATTCGCTGGTAGCGAGCAGAAAGGCTGAATTGCCCGAGGGTAGTTACACCACCCAATTGTTTAGCGGTGGCACGCGCCGCATTGCGCAGAAAGTTGGCGAGGAGGGTGTCGAGACGGCGCTTGCTGCGGTGACCCAAGGCGACGAAGAGCTATTGGGCGAAGCAGCCGATCTGGTTTTTCACCTTACGGTGCTGCTACGTGCGCGCGGTTTTGGGTTGGCGGATGTGACCCGCGTACTGGCGGAGCGGCATGCATAACAGGCCGCTTGCGATTCACTTGGCGGCTGCCGGCGCACTGCTCGCTGCGGCGGGCGGCGTAAAGGGCACCGCTGCCCCCGGTTTGATGTCCTTGCGCCATAGCGCAAGCTGCTGAACGATTCCTTCGCCGATATTGATCTGCGGGTCGGAGGGTGTGAGCTTGTCCTGTTTTTCCCAGCCGTCGATGTCGGTCTTCGCATACTGAAACGCGTCGACGAAGTCATCTGTGCGATTCATGGCATCGATCAACCATGCCTTGCCAAAATAAGTGACGTTGGAATCGCTTCCGCAACCGAAGGAACTGCGGTCGGTGCGCGCCGCCGTCAGTATCAGCGTGCCGGGCCCGTGTAGATCCGGTATGAAGCCGCCCGAGTAACAGGCGTTGACTACGATGACCTTCCACTTGAACGGGTGCTTCTTGAGGATCCCGGCAAGATCGGGCGCGCCAATTTGATCCAGCGGCAGGGGATCCATGTCGACCAGCAGGTTGTGGTCCTCATCGCCGTGGGAAGTCATGTAGAGAACGAGGATGTCCTGATCGGGCTTCATGACATCGCCCAGGCCGCTTAGCGCGCTCTCCAGATTGCTCCAATCCGCCAGCGGATGGGTTTGCAGGGTGGTGGGATTGTTTTCCAGCACCAAGGCATGAGCAGTCGGGCCGAAGCGCTGCGTGAAGAGCTGCGCCGCGTATTCCGCCTCATTGCGGAAGACATCTTCGCCACCATCGCCGGCGAAGGTCAGCAAGTAAAGATTGGTCTTACCTGCAACGCGTGGTCCCAGGCGCGACAACGCTTCATGCAGCATCGTCGGTTGTGCGTAGATGACCTGCTCTGGCGAGAGGCCTTGGTTCGGCCAGTTGTCGTTGCTGTCACCGCTATCGTCGGTATCGTTGCTGGAGCTAGCAGCTGCCGGCGCGGTCACGCTGGACGGAATGCTCGCGGCGGGGTGAACGGGCGAGGGCGAGTGTCCGGCAACCAGCGTCATTAGCAACACACCGGCGGCGAAGGCGAGCAGGGCAGTCAATGCGATGCGCATGCGGGCAGCTCAGAGTTGGATGGCGTCGAAATCGGTGTAGGCAGGGTGCCTGGGTTGGGCCGGTATAGCGAGTGGTGGCCGCAGCAGCCAAGCCGTTCTCAGGCCGGCCGCTTGGGCCGCGTCCAGCTCTTCGACGATATCGGAGAGGAACAGCACGTGCTCGGGACGCTCACCGATCGCGTCGGCAATGCGCCGATAGGAATCCTGGTCCCTTTTAGGGCCCGTCTCGGTATCGAAATAGCCCGCGAACAAGGCGCTGAGATCCCCCGCGTCGCTGTAGCGGAAAAGGAGCTTCTGTGCCGGCACGGAGCCAGACGAGTACACATATAAGTGCAGCCCTTCTCCGCGCCAGGCGTGCAGGCGCGCGGCGACTTCGGGATACATATGGGCCTGGTATTCGCCCGCTTCGTAGCCTTCCTTCCAGATCATGCCCTGCAGCGCCTTCAGCGCCGTGGATTTGCGGTCTTCGTCGATCCAGCGCAGCAAGAGCTCGATCACTTCCTGCCGAGTGGCCTCGATATAATTCGCTTCCTTCGCCGCTTCGTGCAGCCAATGCTGCACGTCGGCGTGATCGGCATGCGTTTCGATATAGGCCGGCAAGTGTTGGCGCGCGTAGGGAAACAGCACGTCTTTGACGAAGCTGATCGAACTGGTGGTTCCTTCGATGTCGGTGACGATGGCGCGAATGACGGTCATGGGGGCAATCAGGAAAAACGGGTTCTCAAGCTTAACCCGCTCCCAGGGTTGCGCAAGCGATCAAGTTCTTGAAACGTGTAAAAAAAGTGAGCCCCGGCACGTTGTCGGGGCTCACTTTGATGTGCGGTAACGGCTTAGGCGGCGGTTGCCAGGGGTTTCATGCGTGGGAACTGCTCGGCGATGTCAGAACCGGTGAAGTTGGCCACCCAGCCATCTTTGTTGGTGAACAGCCGGATGGCCACGAAGTAGGGGGCCTCGCTCATATCGAACCAGTGTCGGGTGCCGTCGGGTACGCCGATCAGGTCGCCCTGTTCGCACAGCACGTCGTACACCTTGTCTTGAATGTGCAGGGTGAACTGGCCGGCGCCGGCCACAAAGAAACGCACCTCGTCCTCGCTATGGGTGTGCTCGCTGAGAAACTTCTGGCGCAAGGCCGCGCGGTCCGGATGATCGGGCGTCAGGCTGATGACATCGACTGATTGGTAGCCTTCTTCTTGCATCAGTCGATCAATGTCCTGGTGATAGGCCGCAATGACTTGGTCCTGGCTGGCGCCAGGTACGACCGGTTGGCTGGCTTCCCATTGTTCGAAGCGCACACCGACTTTGGCCAGTTCGCGAGCGATGCCGGCATGTTCCTCGTGCACCGATAGCGGATTTTGCGGTTGTTCCGCACTGAAAATGCGCAGGCGACTCATGCGTTCAATCTCCTCAAGTCGAGTTCACAGCCAAGCAGGAATTCCAGCGCTTCCAGGTGGCGCTGTGCTTCGGCCATATCGTGCCCCCAGGTATAGATGCCGTGGCCGTTGATCAGGTAGGCATGCAGCGGTTTGCCGCTATCGATCCAGGTGTCGACCTGCGCGACCAGTTCGGGCATGTGCTGGGTGTTGGGAAAAACGGGGATGTCCAGCGCGCTTTCGTGTGTGGTGTGGCCGCGAATGGCTTTTTGCAATTCCCAGCCTTCCAGTTTCACAACGCCATCTTTGGCGAATAGGCGTGACGCAACGCTCTGCGTTCGCGAGTGCGTATGCAGCACCGCATTGACCTCGGGCCAGCGGCGGTAAAGCTGCGTGTGGAGTTCCGTTTCGGCGCTTGGACGCGAACTCGTGCCGACGGCCTTGCCATTCATATCCACCAACATAATGTCGTCGCGACCGAGCTTGCCCTTGTCGCGACCGGATATGGTGATGGCGGCGTGATCGGCGTCTACGCGCATCGAAAAATTGCTGCTTGTGGCCGGTGTCCAGCCGTGTTGCGCCAGTTCGCGCGCGGCGGTAGCGATCGCATCTGCACGCTCATGAAACAGCGTGGTGGGAATGGAAGATGGCAAGATTTGGCTCATGGTAAATGGACGTCCAAACGAGGTACGACTATAGCATGGGGGCGAAAAATGGTAATGCGAGTTATTCGCGAAAGGGTCTGAATGGACTTGGCGGCGTTAGGATATGAAAGGAATCGCCGCATACCGGTGGCGAATAAACCGTGATGAGGATTGTTATGTCCGGGTGTGAAGATATCGAGTCACGTCGTCGTTTCCTCAAGTTTGCCGCCGGCGGTGCAGTCGGGGCAATGCTGATCGGTGGATTGCCGCGCATCGTGCGTGCAGATGATCTACCGCATGTTTCCGATGCCGATCCTACGGCCAAAGCACTGGGTTACGTTGAAGACGCAACCGTGAGCAAGGATCCGAAACACAAGACGGGCGATACGTGTGCCAATTGCCAGTTCTATTCCGGTGGCCCGACGGGTTACGGTCCATGCCAGCTGTTCCTGGGCAAATCGGTGAGCGCTAAAGGCTGGTGCGTTTCGCACACGCCTAAGAAAGCTTGACGCATCATTGATGCGCTTCAACGTAGGCCGGCCTTGTGCCGGCCTTTTTGTGTTCGCGTGTGCATGTAGAAGGCACCGCGGATGGCGTTGTCCTGGACGCGCAACGAAAAGAAAAACGCCTGCACAGGGCAGGCGTTTGAAGAAAACGAAAGGGTCTTACTGAAAAGTGCTACCCGGACGCGTCAGGCTGAGGAGCTGACTCGCCTGACGCGCCGGGTCGCGATCCGGGGCCCACTGCCAAGTGATCAACCCACGGGCTGCTGATAATACTCCGGTTGCTTGAAATGGGGCGAACCGCGATCGGAAATTTGTGGTTGGCGATTAATTTATTGTTTTATATCAATTACTTAAGAGAAATTTTCGAGACGTAACTTTCAAGTCATTAAAAGACCGTTCGCTGCACGTTTGCTGCAATTCGGCACTATTCCTGATCAATAAGCGAAGTTCGCCGAAAATCAGCTCTTCGCTGAGCTATTGGCAAGACGCAGGCGACTGTGCCGAACCCCATAGGCGAAATAAATCGCAAAGCCGATCAGGGTCCAGGCGATCATCAGGGCCCAATTGAACCAGTCCATGGTGCACAGCAGGGCCAGGCAGCTGAGTACACCGGCGGTGCATGTGAGTCCGGCCCAGGGCACGCGAAACGTGCGCGGCAATTCGGGTGACGTGTAGCGCAGGATCAGCACGCCAGCGCATACGGCGACAAACGCGATCAACGTGCCCATCGACGTAAGATTCGTCAGCAGGTCCAGTGGAAACACCGCTGCGAGTACGGCGATGCCGACGCCGGTGATGACGGTATTCACATGCGGCGTGCGATGGCGGGGGTGAATGCGATTGAACACCTGCGGCAGCAGGCCATCGCGCGACATGATCATGAAAATGCGCGGCTGCGCGATGATCATCACCAGGATCACTGAAGAGAGGCCGATCAGTGCGCCGATTTCCACCCAAGGACGCAACCAGTTGAGTTCGGCATGAGCACGAATCGCTGTGACAACGGGTTCATCGGTGCCCAGCAGGTTGTACGGAATAAGGCCCGTCAGAACAGCAGCCATCGCCAGGTAAAGCACGGTGCAGATCACTAGCGACACCAGCGTACCGAACGGTAGATCGCGCTGCGGATTTTTGCATTCCTGCGCGGCGGTCGATGTCGCTTCGAATCCGATATATGCGAAGAACACCATGGCCGCACCCCGGAAGATGCCATCCCAGCCGTATTTGTGATTACCTTGCGACGGCGGAATGAACGGGTGCCAGTTGGCTGGATTTACATAACGGTAGCCGGCGACCACCACCAGCACGATCAGGCCCACCTTCAGCATCACCATCAACAAATTGATGCCGGCCGATTCACGGATGCCGACGTAACAAAGCCACGTCAGCGCCAGCACGATGGCGACGGCGGGCAGGTTGATCAAGTGACCGGTCGCTACCAGCTCGCCGTTGGTATAGGCGAACGGTGCATCGGTAAGTGTTTGCGGGAGATGTACGCCGACGTTATCAAGCAAGCTGGTGAAATATCCGGTCCAGCTCGCGGCAACGGCGGACGCGGAGATGCCATATTCCAGCACCATGTTCCAGCCGATGAACCATGCGGTCACTTCACCGAGTGTGGCGTAGGCATACGAATACGAACTGCCGGAAATCGGGATAAGTGTGGCGAATTCGGAATAACACAGCGCGGTGAATCCGCTGCAGATAGCGGCGAGGATGAAAGAGATCAGCACGGCCGGCCCGGCGTGGTCCGCCGCGGCCTGACCCGTTACCACGAAAATGCCGCTGCCGATGACTGCGCCAATGCCGAGCGCCGTGATGCCCCACGGGCCCAACGTTCGCCGCAGGCTCGGGCCATGTGAGCTGTCGGCGTCATCGGAAAAATCGGTTTTGCGGGCGAACAACTGCTTGAGCATAAGGGTTCCGGAAATAAAGCCGGCACGGTGTTTTCACCGTGCCGGACAGGATTCACTCAATGATGCGGCGCATGGCCTCAGGTGGGTTCGGTGCCATTGGCGAGATGGCTCTTGCGATAACCGTAGAGGTAATAGACCACAAGGCCGACAACACCCCAGGCAAAGAATATTTCCAGTGTCTTGAGCGGTAGGTTGACGAACAGCAGCAGGCAGCCCAGCACCGCAAGCGGGCAGACGATCCACACCAGCCGCATGCGGAAGGGGCGCTTGCGATCGGGCTGCGTCACGCGCAGAACCATCACACCGATTGCCACCATCATGAACGCGAACAGCGTGCCCGAGTTCGTAATGTCCGCCAGCTGACCCACTGGGTAGATCGCGCCGAAGATGGAAACAAAAATACCCGTGATCAGCGTGACCACATGCGGCGTGTGGAAGCGCGGATGAATCTTGGAGAGGAAGTTGGGAAGCAGGCCGTCACGCGCCATCGTAAAGAAAATACGCGTCTGCCCATACGTCATGGTCAGGATCACAGAAGGCAGCGCAATGCCGGCGGCGAGGCCGAGGAAAGTGCCGAGCTGGTTATGGTTGAGCATGCGCAGAACATGGGCCAGCGCTTCCTTGCTGCAGACAAGCGCTTCGGAGGCTTTGCATGCCGCCGCCATCTCCGGCGTGCCAGGCTGCAGAGCCATCCCATTGGCGCCCAAGATCGGCTGTGCGCCGACCGAACCGATCGCACTATAGCTCACCAGTAGGTAATAGACGGTACAGACACCGAGCGAGCCAATCAGGCCGATCGGGATGTTGCGGTTGGGATTCTTGGTTTCCTCGGCCGCGGTGGATACCGCATCGAAGCCGACGTAAGCGAAGAAGATTGAAGCGGCAGCGCCAAGCACGCCAATGCCGCCCATCGGGCTACCCCAGCCGTTGGGTACGAACGGCTTGAAATTCGGATCCTTGACGGCGGGTAGCGCCACGAAGATAAAGGCGGTAAGCGCCAGCACCTTAACCACCACCAGCACGCTGTTGACCTTCGCCGACTTTGATGTGCCAATCACCAGCAAAAAGGTGATGACGGCACCGATCAAGAAGGCCAGCAAGTTGAACGTGCCACCATCCATCGGACCGGTGCGCAGAAATTCCGGTAGGCCAAAGCCCGCATGCGCAAGCAACCCGTTGACGTAACCCGACCAGCCTACGCATACCGTGCTGGCCGCGATCGTGTATTCCAGCACCAATGCCCAGCCGACGATCCAGGCCATGCCTTCGCCGAGCACGCCATACGTATAGGTATAGGCGGAACCGGCCACCGGCACCATCGAAGCGAGTTCGGCGTAAGCCAATGCGGCCAGTCCGCATACCACGGCAGCGATGATGAAAGAGATCATCATGCCGGGACCGGCTTTCTGTCCGGCTTCTGCGGTGAGAACGAAAATACCGGTGCCGATAATGGCGCCGATACCCAACATGGTGAGCTGGAATGCGCCAAGCTGTCGGGTGAGAGCTTTCTTTTCGGCTGTGGCGAGAATCTGGTCGAGTGGCTTGACGCGCTTGAAAAGCATGAATGGGGCTCCCCGTGAAAACAAATATCACATCGATTAGAAACCGCGACGAATCAGGGCGCGTCGATCCGAGGTGACGCCCAACCATAGCGGAGCGGCTTGGGGCGTACAAGCTGCATTGCGGCTAGACAATTGGAATGTCCGGGATGGGCGGACACCGTTTTCTCGACCGTCGGATGGCGCCTGCGTTTTGCGGTGTTGTTGATGGTGCCTTGCTCAGAAAACCATGTTGAAGGCGGTCATCGGCGTGACGAACGCATCGTTGTTGCGCCCTGCAAAACTCAATTGCACACCGCTGATGAGGCCGAAGCGATCATTGAAGTTGTATTCGATCGCAGGTGCCAAGCTATAGACCGAACGCAATGGGTCGCGGCGTGCGAAAGGCGTCGATGCATCTGCGGCGCCCTGCATGCCTTTCAGCTGCGACGCCGATGCGCGGTTGTAGGCCAGGTCCATGGCGAGCACCCAGTGGAGATCGATGCTGTATTCGGCCGAGGTAGAAATGCCGAGTGAGTTGCCTAGCCGCACATGTCCGTGGAAATCCTGCGATGTGCCGTAGGCACTCATACCGGTTACATCCACTTGATTCGGCGGAAGGCTGTAGGACGCGACAGCGCGGAAACGCAGCGGCCTGCCGTTGGGCAGCCATACGTACTGCTGGACCATGAGAGAAAACGTATCTACTGAGGCGCCGTCGCCGGCGGCATTGAGCGGATTTTCGTTCAGCCGGTCATAGGCGCCCGTCGGGAATCGATGCGAATAGTTCACCGATACGGCGGGGTCTTTCTTATCCTCCCCTGGCGACAGCAGCAGGTACTGGGCTCCGAACGTTGTATCGTTCGCACCCAGACCATCGGTATGCGCGCCTGCTGACATGGCATGCGCCGCACCACCGGTCAGTTGCAATTGGAAGCGATCGGTGACGCCGTAAAAGATAGGGATCAGGGTTTGCCATTGGCGCGTGCCGGCAGCTTTGGTGTAACGCTGCCCTTGATCGTTATAGGCATCATCACTGCTGTAGTAAATCAGATACGGCTCGACGATTAGCATGCCGGCAGGCGCCGTCATGGGATTGGACGTCAGCAGCGGTCCGGTAAAATTTGCCGGTGAATCCGAGGCCACCGCCTGGCTTCCCAGCAGTGCGGTTGAAAGCAGACAAACGAGAGAGCTGAGTTTGCGGTAGGGGCGTGTCATAGGGCGCGTCTTGATATCGTGTAATGAGTTGACTGAGATGGCTCGCGCGGAACACGAGTCGTCATGGCACGATTCAAGCTATTGACTGCGCTGGATATGATCTATCGTTCAATTCTGAAAAACACTGCGATATCGTTTTTTTGATCGGAATGACTCGCCTTGTAAGTTTTTACTGACTCATCTAGGGGTTGTTTGTGAATCTTCGTCAGTCGTTGTGCCATTACGCGGATCGCCATCCTCACGATTCCCATGTGACTGCATGCTTGGCTTTTTTGGATAAGGCCGTGCGCCCATTTGATCGCGCACACGAGCTAGGGCATTTCACGGCATCCGCCTGGCTTGTCGACGCGGATGGTAAACACGTATTGCTTACGCACCATCGCAAGTTGAATCGATGGCTGCAGCTGGGTGGTCACGCTGACGGTGACAGCGATCTGGCAGCCGTTGCGCTGCGTGAGGCACAAGAAGAATCGGGCTTGGTCGATTTAATCGACGAGCCGGATGTGTTTGATGTAGACAAGCATTGGATACCTGAGCGCAAGGGCGAGCCCGGGCATTGGCATTACGATGTGCGCTATGTCGTGCGCGCAAGCACGCGCGACGGGCTTGTCGTCAGCGACGAATCCTTGGACCTGGCGTGGGTATCCATACGAATGCTGGCCGATGCCGACGATACGAATGATTCGTTGCGGCGCATGGCGCGCAAGTGGCTGGAGCGCGAAACAAGTACCGGCTAGCCGTAGCGTGCCGGTGCGGGGTTTACGTGGCCGCAGGCGCTGCACGTACGCGCTGCGCGCGATGCGTAGAAGCGATCGAATACCGGTGGGAAATCGGTCTCGATGTCGTGCAGTATGAAATACTCTTCATAGAGTTTGTGGTTGCATCGCTCGCAGAACCACAGCAAACCATCTTTTTCGTGCTCGAGCCGGCGACGTTCGATCACCATACCGATGGAATCAGGCATGCGTTGCGGTGAATGCGGGACACGCGGCGGTAAGTAGAAAATTTCGCCGGCGCGAATCGGAATATCGCGCGCTACACCATCATCCTGCACCTTCAGCACGATCTCGCCTTCGATCTGGTAAAAAAACTCCGGGCCCTCGTCGTGGTGATAGTCGGTGCGTGCATTCGGCCCACCAACGATCATGATGATGAAGTCGCCGTCGACAATGCACTTATTGCCCACCGGTGGCTTGAGTAAATGGCGGTGCTCGGCAATCCATTGCTGAAGGTCGAAGGGCGGCAATAAGGACATAGGGACAGTCCGATGGTGGAAGAGCGTCACCATAGCGCCAGCGTGGCTGTAAATGAAGACTCCTATAGCGACGATGCTGCGCTGGATATCTCGCCCACTGGCAGGAATTGGAAGAATTGCCCGCCAACGAAGCTCTGTGCGTAGTTAATGACCGAGCGGCGATATTTCTCGGCCGTAAACTCTGCCACCAAGTCCGTACGGCCGATGATCGTGCCGAACAAGCGCTCGAAGCTGAGATTTTGCTCGAGGTCGGAGGCAGTGTTGGAACGTAGCAGCGGATGTCCTGTGTTATCCCGGCGCTGGGCGAGCAGCCACATGGCAATTTCGACGTTGCGTGCAGCGTTGTAGACGCGTTGCGCGTCCAATCCGTCGATCAGATAGAGATGGCGCTTGCCACCGTGCGCGGTGACCAACATGTCGCCGATGCCATAGATAAGCATGCCAACGCGGTCGCCTTCAAATTTCGGATCGAGTGCGAGTTCCATCGCCTTGGTGTCGCGGACCGTCAGCCCAACTAACGGCGTGTGTGCCTCGATGGCCGTGCGGACGCGGACTTCGGCTGCTTCGCGACTGGTTGCGCCGCTTTTTTTCCATTCCGATGGGTTGCGTTTGTAGAGCTTGTCCATCAGCAAATACAGCGCAGCGAGATTATCGCGTATCTCCAAATTGGCCATGCGATTGGGATCGGATTGCACGAGTTGGCCTTTGGTCAGACCTGCCTCGGGCACAACATGGCCGTTTACGGGTGGAGTGGGTTTGCAACCCGCACAAAAGATGACTAACAGTGAGAGAGGCAGCGATGTGAGCTTCTTCATGCCGAACGTTCCAATCCTTGGACGCAAAAAGCGCCGCTCGTGGCGGCGCGTGCATAAAGTATGTCAGTAGTGATTCTCAGCTTTCGCCTTCAATCTATGAAGGCGAAAGCCTTTAACCGATTAGACGTCGAGTGTGGCCAGGTCGCCTTTTTCTTCCAGCCAGCTCTTGCGATCACCGGCACGTTTCTTGGCCAGCAGCATGTCCATCAGTTTCGTGGTGCCATCGCCGTCTTCGACGGTGAGCTGCACCAGGCGACGCGTGTCGGGATAGATCGTAGATTCGCGCAATTGTGAGGGATTCATTTCACCCAAACCTTTGAAGCGCGTCACCGAGACCTGTCCTTTGATCTTTTCGCGCTCGATGCGCTGAAGCATCGCCGCCTTTTCGTTTTCGTCCAGGCAATAGAACACTTGCTTGCCCACATCGACGCGAAATAGCGGCGGCATGGCCACAAACACATGTCCTTCGCGCACCAGTGAAGGGAAGTGGCGCAAGAACAATGCGCTGAGCAACGTGGCGATGTGCAGGCCGTCGGAATCGGCGTCTGCGAGGATAACCACCTTGCCGTAGCGCAATCCGCTCAGATCATCCTTGCCTGGATCGCAACCAATGGCGATAGCCAGATTGTGTACTTCTTCCGAAGCAAGCACTGAAGTGGATTCGACTTCCCATGTGTTGAGGATCTTGCCGCGTAGCGGAAGGATGGCCTGGAAGTCTTTGTCGCGCGCCTGCTTGGCGCTGCCGCCGGCCGAGTCGCCCTCGACCAGGAATAGTTCGGTGCGCGTGAGATCCGTGGCTGTGCAGTCGGCAAGCTTGCCGGGCAGGGCGGGGCCTTGCGTGATCTTCTTGCGAATGACTTGCTTGGCAGCTTTCAGTCGGGCGCTGGCGCGTTCGATCGCCAACTGTGCAATGCGCTCGCCAAGATCTACATGCTGATTGAGCCAGAGGCTGAAGGCATCGTGCACGACGCTTTCCACTAAAGCGGCAGCGTTGCGTGAAGACAGGCGCTCTTTGGTCTGTCCAGCAAATTGCGGGTCTTGCAGTTTGGCCGACAGCACAAAAGCCAATCGTTCCCAGACATCTTCCGGCGCCAACTTCACGCCGCGCGGAAGTAGATTGCGGATGTCGCAGAATTCGCGAATGGCATTGGTAAGGCCAGTGCGCAAGCCGTTGACATGCGTGCCGCCTTGCACAGTAGGAATCAGGTTGACATAGCTTTCCTGCACCAGCTCGCCTTCCGGCAACCAGGTTAGTGCAACGTCGAGGCCTTCGGTGTCGCGTGCCACGTGATGCACATACAGATCGGCAGGCAGGCACTCGGCGCCGTCGAGTTCGCCGCGCAGGTAATCGCGCAGGCCGTCTTCGTAGTACCACTCGCTGACTTCGCCGGTGGCTTCGTCGGTGAGCTTGACGTTGAGTCCGGCGCAGAGCACGGCTTTCGCGCGCAGCAGATGCTTCAGCTTGGGCAGCGAGATTTTCGGTGAATCGAAATACTTCGGATCAGCCCAGAAGCGCACCGTGGTACCGGTTTTCTTCTTAGGTACTGTGCCGATCGTCTCCAGCGGGCTGGCGCGGTCGCCGTGGGCGAAGGCCATACGGTATTCGTTGCCATCGCGGCGGATGGTGACTTCCACCTTGGTCGACAGCACGTTCACCACCGATACGCCCACGCCATGCAGGCCGCCGGAGAAGCTGTAGTTGTTGCCGGAGAACTTACCGCCGGCGTGCAGGCGAGTAAGGATCAGTTCCACGCCCGGGATGCCTTCTTCCGGATGGATGTCCACCGGCATGCCGCGGCCATCATCCGTGACTTCCACCGAACCGTCCGTATGAAGGATCACATCGATCGATTTCGCATGGCCGGCAAGCGCTTCGTCGACCGAGTTGTCGATGACTTCCTGCGCCAGATGGTTCGGGCGCGTGGTATCGGTATACATCCCCGGGCGGCGCTTGACGGGATCCAGACCGGAGAGGACTTCAATGTCGGCGGCGTTGTAGCGACTGCTCATGCGAAGACGGAGCTTCCGTGAAAGGGTGGCGCGGGAGGATGGGTTGCGGTTTGGTGGAGGTCAATAGGCCGTCGTCCATCCCGATTTAAAGCGGTGCGCAATGTTTTTCCAGCCAAGCCAGATCAGCATCTTCCAGCAGAGGCCCGAGTGCCGCGCGCACTGAAGCATGGTAGTCGTCTAGCCATGCCCGTTCTTCGGGGTTGAGCAGCCCAGGTTCCAGGGCGCGTCGGTCGAACGGGCAGAGCGTCAACGTTTCGAAGGCGTAGAAGTCACCGAATTCGGTCTGCTCGGCCTCGACCACCACAGCGAGGTTTTCATGGCGGATGCCATGGCGTGCCGGCTTATACAAACCAGGTTCGATCGAACTGATCATACCTGGCTCCAGCGGCACCAGCGCGCCGCCGGCGATCGGTGGCCGGATACCTTGTGGACCTTCGTGCACATTAAGGAAGTAACCGACGCCGTGGCCTGTTCCATGACCGTAGTCCATGCCTGAGGCCCATAGCGGAGCGCGTGCAAGCGCATCCAGTTGCGGGCCGCTGGCACCCTTGGGGAAGCGTGCGCGCGACAGGGCGATCATGCCTTTCATCACCAGGGTGGCATCGCGTCGCTGTTCGGCGGTGGTCGGCCCTAGCGCCAGTACGCGGGTGATATCGGTGGTGCCGCCGAGGTATTGGCCGCCGGAATCGATCAGGAGCAGGCCGTGGCGTTGCAGCGTGTTGTGCGCTTCGGGCGTGGCGCGGTAATGCGGAAGGGCGCCGTTTTCCATGTAACCGGCAATCGTGGCAAAACTCTCGCCGACGAAATCGGGTTGCGCCGAACGTTCTTCGCGCAAGAGGGTATCGACGTCCAGTTCGGTTTGCGTCATTCCCGCGGCAAGCCTCTCCTCCAGTCGACGGAAAGCGCGCGTGAGTGCGGCACCATCCCGGCGCATCACCTCGCGAATATGAGTGAGCTCGTCTTTGCTCTTGCATGCCTTGAACGCTGTCGAAGGGTTTGGGCCTTCGATACACGTGGCTTTCGTGCCGATCTTTTGCACTACTGAGCTGACGACTCGGCCCGGATCGAACAGTAGGGTGTCGTTCGTTCCAAGTTCGCTAAGAGCGTCACCCAGTGTGGCGTAGTTGGCGATCTGGATGCCGTCCGCGGCGAGGGCCGCCACGAGCTCATCGTTGAGCTTCATGCGATCGACAAACAGTGTCGCGCGTCCCGCCGTCTCAACGAGCAAATGCGCCAGGAACACTGGATTGCATTCGACATCGCTGCCACGAAGATTGGTGAGCCACGCAATGTCGTCAAGACTGGAGATAAGGTGATGTGTCGCGTGCTGCTTGCGCAATGCACCGCGAAGCTTGTCAAATTTTTCCGCGCGTGAGGTTCCGGCGTAGGTGAGCGGATGTTCGACGACGGGTGCTTTGGGTAGGGCGGGGCGCTCGGCCCATATGTCCCCTGGGAGGTCCAGATCCACGCGCAGTTTGACGCCGACACTGCCCAGCAGGCGTTCGACCTGCCGCTGGGTGGCCACGGACACGCTGTCGCCTACCACGGCGATGACGTCACCTTGATGTAAGTGTTGTTGCAGCCACGAAAGATGTTCGGGCGCGTGAGCGGTCCGCTGTTTCATCAGCGCGATGCCGTTACCGGCAAGCTGCTGTTCGGCTTGCGAGAAATAACGCGAATCGGTCCACAGCCCGGCTTCCGTGGCGGTGACCAGCAACGTGCCGGCCGAACTGGTGAAGCCGGAAAGCCACTCGCGCGCTTGCCAGTGAGCAGGCAGATATTCGGACAGATGCGGGTCGGCGGTGGGAACAAGGCAGGCGGCGATGCTGCGCTTGGCCATCGCATCACGCAATGCGGCAATACGTGCAGGAATCGAAGTGCTCATCGGTGCATGGTAGCAGGCTGTTGTGTCGATGCCTTAGGTGTCGGGAAGGCGACGTTTCGTGCGGTGGTCCAGTCGAATTTTGATCTAAAAGCGGAAGGGCTTGCCAGTGTCGAGCGAGAAATGTTAGACGGCGATCTCGAGCGCGGCATTATGTCTCGGGCTGGTCAATGCTTGTTGCAGCGCGATATCCTATGCAGGTCGTCCCCACGACACATCCCCCGTCAGCCTGTCTAAGAGTTGTTTGTGAACAAGCGTTCCCTTGTGTCCGCCTTGCGCTGGTCGTGCGCAGGTCTCACCGTGTTCCTCAGCGGTTGCAATATGGAAGTCCTGTCGCCCAAGGGCGATGTGGGTATGCAGGAAAAGTCTCTGATCCTGATCGCCCTGGGCTTGATGTTGGTGGTCGTGATCCCGGTCATCGTGATGACCCTGGTCTTTGCCTGGCGTTATCGCGCCTCGAACACCAAGGCGACGTATGCGCCGAAGTGGTCGCATTCGACGGCGATCGAGGCCGTGGTGTGGGCCATTCCGTGCGTCATTATCGCGATCCTCGGTACGATCACGTGGCGCACGTCGCACACGCTCGATCCGTACAAGCCGCTGGAGTCCAAGGTCAAGCCGATCACCATCCAGGTGGTGTCACTGGATTGGAAGTGGCTCTTCATCTATCCGGACTACGGCATCGCGAGCGTCAACGAGATCGCGTTTCCGACCGATGTGCCCGTGCACTTTGAAATCACCTCCGATTCGGTGATGAACGCGTTCTTCATTCCTCAGCTTGGCAGCCAGATCTACGCCATGGCGGGCATGGACACGCAGCTCAACCTGATCGCGAACGAGCCGGGCACGTACGCGGGGCTTTCGACGAATTACAGCGGTGCAGGTTTTTCGGACATGCACTTCAATGCGATCGCGACCTCGCAGCAGGGTTTCTCTGACTGGATCAACAAGGCCAAGGCCAGCTCCGTCAATCTCGATGTGCAGGCGTACCACACGCTGGCACAACCGAGCGAGAAGCAGCCGGTGGCGTATTACGCCGCGGTCAAGCCGGGTTTGTTCAACAACATCATCCAGCAGTACATGGGCGATATGTCGATGAGTCGCATCGGCACGCAATCGCCTGCGCAAGCGAGCGCGATTCCCTCGTCCAACGATCACGCCAAGGCTTCGGAGTAGGCCATGTTCGGAAAACTTTCTCTATCGGCCATTCCATACAATGAGCCGATCATTATGGGCACCTTGCTTATGGTGACCCTCGCGGGTGCAGCGCTGCTTGGCTGGGTGACTTACCAGCGCAAATGGGGTTACCTGTGGAGCGAGTGGTTCACCACGGTCGACCATAAGCGCATCGGCGTGATGTACATCATCATGGCGCTGCTCATGCTGCTGCGTGGCTTTGCCGACGCGATCATGATGCGTGGCCAGCAGGCGATGGCCTCGGCCGATGCCGCCGGCTACCTACCGGCGCATCATTACGATCAGATCTTCACGGCGCACGGCGACATCATGATCTTCTTCATGGCGATGCCGTTCATCACCGGCCTGATGAACCTGGTCGTGCCGCTGCAGATCGGCGCGCGCGACGTGGCGTATCCGTTCCTCAACTCGCTCAGCTACTGGCTGACCGCGGGTGGCGTGGTGCTGATCATGCTGTCGATGTTCGTGGGCGATTTCGCCGCGACCGGCTGGCTGGCCTACCCGCCGCTGTCCGAACTGAAATTCAGCCCGACGGTCGGCGTGGACTACTACATCTGGTCGCTGCAGTTGTCGGGCCTGGGTACGACGCTTAGCGGCATCAACTTCATCGTGACGATCCTGCGCATGCGCACGCCGGGCATGACGCTGATGAAGATGCCGGTGTTCACTTGGACCGCGCTGGTTACCAACATCCTGATCGTCGCTGCCTTTCCGGTGCTGACCGTCACGCTGGCCTTGCTTGCCGCCGACCGTTACCTGGACATGCATTTCTTTATGAACGAGCTTGGCGGCAACGCCATGATGTACGTGAACCTGATCTGGATTTGGGGTCATCCCGAGGTCTACATCCTGGTGCTGCCGTGCTTCGGTGCGTATTCGGAAATCATCGCCACCTTCTCGGGCAAGCCGCTGTTCGGCTACAAGTCGATGGTCTATGCCACGGCGGGCATCGGCATTCTTTCCTTCCTGGTGTGGCTGCATCACTTCTTCACCATGGGCTCGGGCGCGGACGTCAATGCCTTCTTCGGCATCATGACGATGATCATCTCCGTGCCGACCGGCGTAAAACTGTTCAACTGGCTATTCACGATGTATCGCGGTCGCGTGCGCCTTACCGTTCCGGTGCTCTGGACGATCGGCTTCATGGTTACCTTCACCGTAGGTGGCATGACCGGCGTGTTGCTGGCGGTCCCAGGTGCGGACTTCGTGCTGCATAACAGCGTGTTCCTGATCGCGCACTTCCATAACGTGATCATCGGCGGCGTGGTGTTTGGCTGCCTTGCGGCGATGAACTACTGGTTCCCGAAGGCGTTCGGCTTCAAGCTGGAGGAACGTTTCGGCAAATATTCGTTCTGGTGCTGGCTGGTCGGTTTCTACGTGGCGTTCGTGCCGCTGTATATCCTTGGCCTCAAGGGCATGACGCGCCGCATGAACCACTACGTCAATCCGGAGTGGCAGCCTTACCTGGTGGTGGCGCTGATCGGTGCCGTGATCATCATGGCGGGTATCGGCTTCACGATTCTTCAGCTCGTGGTGAGCGTGCGCAATCGCGCCGAGAACCGCGACCTGACCGGCGATCCGTGGGGTGGACGCACGCTGGAATGGTCAACCAGCTCGCCACCGCCGTTCTACAACTTTGCCGTGTTGCCGCACGTTGAGGAGCTGGACCAGTTCTGGGCGGACAAAGAACACAAGCGCGCTTACAAACGTCACGCGCATTACGCGGACATCCATATGCCGCGCAACACGGGCGTGGGTGTATTCATGGGCGGGTTCGGCACCGTGCTGGGCTTCGCAATGGTGTGGCACATCTGGTGGCTGGCTGCGTTTGGTTTGCTCGGCATGGTCGCTTCGTTCATCGCGCGTGCCTACGACACCAATGTGGACTACTACGTGCCGGGCGCCGAAGTCGAGAAGATCGAACGCGCACGCCTGGTGCCGTCGCAGAAGCTGGTCGAACACGTGGATCCGGCATCGGCCGGTCAGAAGGTTGCGTAAGTCATGAGCAGTTCCACGATTACCGCTACGCACGACACCGTTTCCCACGGCGTCGATCACGAGCATCACGATGATGGATCCAAGACCCTGCTCGGGTTCTGGATCTACCTGATGAGCGACTGCCTGATTTTCTCGGCACTGTTCGCCACCTTCGCCGTGCTATCCAATGCCACCGTCGGCGGTCCGAACGGCAAAGAGCTGTTCGACCTGTCCTACGTGCTGGGTGAAACCATGCTGCTGCTGGTCAGCAGCTTCACCTTCGGCGTGGCGATGCTGAACATGCACGCCGGCCATCGCAACAAGGTGATCGGCTGGTTGTTCATCACCTTCTTGTTCGGTGCAGCTTTCGTGGCGATGGAAATCCACGAGTTCGCGCACCTCATCCACGAAGGTGCCGGTCCGGATCGCAGTGCGTTCCTGTCGTCTTACTTCACCCTGGTCGGCACCCACGGTCTGCACGTGACCTGCGGCCTGATCTGGATCGTGGTGATGATGGACATGATTCGCCGTTACGGCCTGAACGACGCTGTCACCCGTCGCTTGTCTTGCCTGAGCCTGTTCTGGCACTTCCTGGATGTGGTCTGGATCTGCGTGTTCACCATTGTTTATCTGCGGGGAGTGCTCTGATGTCGAGCCAACACAGTCATGCCTCGGGTGCGGATCACAAGCATGCCAATCACGGCAGCCTGAAGTCCTACATCGTCGGGTTCATCCTCTCCATCGTGCTGACGCTGCTGTCGTTCGGCTGCGTGATGTCGGGTGCGGTTCCGCACGATCTGATCCTGCCGGGTATCGTGGTGCTCTGCGTGGCCCAGGTGCTGGTGCAATTGGTGTTCTTCCTGCATTTGAGCGCCGCGCCGGGGCAGCGAGACAATCTGTCGATCGGCGTGTTCACGGTGCTGATCATCGCCATCGTGGTGGTGGGTTCCCTGTGGGTGCTGCACAACATGAATGTGAACATGATGCATCCGGCACCAGCCATGTCCCTGGGCAACGCCGGCTGAGGCGCATGCTTCAAGCCCGTCGTCCCGGCGAAAGCCGGGACCTAGCGCCTTGGCTCCGTAATTAAGCCACTGGGTCCCGGCCCCGGCTTTCGCCGGGACGACGGGTTAGTAAGCAGATGGGCTCTCGGGAAAGCGACGCAGCTGAATTATTTTTGCAATTGCTGCTGTAGCACCTCGCGGCTGGAGCGATCGTCCGCTAAAATGCCGATTTCCAGCACGGCTGCTTTCCATGACCCCCCTGATTTTCGTCACTGGCGGTGTGGTGTCCTCGCTTGGCAAGGGCATCGCGGCGGCTTCGCTTGCGTCTATTCTTGAGGCGCGTGGCCTCTCGGTCACCATGATGAAGCTCGACCCCTATATCAATGTGGATCCGGGCACCATGAGTCCCTTCCAGCACGGCGAGGTCTATGTGACCGACGACGGCGCTGAGACCGACCTGGACCTAGGCCATTACGAGCGCTTCGTCCATACCCGCCTCACCGGCAAGAACTCCATCACCACCGGCAAGATCTACGAATCGGTGATCCGCAAGGAGCGCCGGGGCGATTACCTGGGCGCGACCGTTCAGGTCATTCCCCACATCACCGACGAGATCAAGCACTGCATCCACGAGGCTACCCGCGGCTTCGACGTGGCCCTGGTCGAGATTGGCGGCACGGTGGGCGATATCGAGTCCCAGCCCTTCCTGGAAGCCATCCGCCAGCTGCGTATCGAGCATGGTCCGGAGAAGTGCCTGTTCATGCACCTGACCCTGGTGCCGTACATCAAGGCGGCCGGCGAGATCAAAACCAAGCCGACCCAGCATTCGGTGAAGGAGCTGCGTTCCATCGGTATCCAGCCGGATATCCTGCTGTGCCGTTGCGAGCAGCCGCTGCCGGACGGCGAGCGTCGGAAAATCGCCCTGTTTACCAATGTGCCCGAGCAGGCAGTGATCAGCGCGGCTGACGTGGACGTCATCTACAAGCAGCCGCTATGGCTGCATCAGCAGGGCTTGGACGATATCGTCGTCAAGAAGATGGGTTTGGACGCCAAACCGGCCGATCTTTCCGGCTGGCAGCGCACGGTCGACGCCGTCGAACACCCGAAGGACGAGATCAACGTTGCCATCGTCGGCAAGTACGTCGAGCATAAAGATGCCTACAAGTCGCTGGGCGAAGCGCTTCGGCACGGCGGCATCAAGCAACAGACGCGCGTAAACCTGCAGTGGATCGATTCCGAGCAGATCGAGGCCGAAGGTGCTGCCAAAGCGCTGGGTACCGTCGATGCGATTCTGGTCCCCGGCGGCTTCGGCAAGCGCGGTTTTGAAGGCAAGGTGCTGGCGGCAAAGTATGCGCGTGAACATGGCGTGCCGTATTTCGGCATTTGCTACGGCATGCATGCTGCGGTGGTGGACTTTGCGCGGAACGTTGCCGGCCTGCCGGATGCCGATTCCAGCGAAAACGATCGCCACACGCCCAATCCGGTGATCGGGTTGATCACCGAGTGGACCACCGCCGCCGGCGAAGTCGAACAACGCAGCGAGCGCTCCGACCTCGGCGGCACCATGCGCCTGGGTGCCCAAGAATGCCGCCTCAAGGCGGGTACGTTGGCACGCCAGCTGTACGGGCAGGACATCGTGCGCGAGCGCCATCGTCATCGCTACGAATTCAACAACCGCTATCGCCAGTCGTTCGAAGACCTGGGCATGGTGATCTCGGGCAAATCGATGGACGATTTGCTGGTGGAGATCGTCGAGCTGCCGATGCAGAAGCACCCGTGGTTCCTGGGCTGCCAGGCGCATCCCGAATTCACCTCCACACCGCGCGATGGCCATCCGCTGTTCATCGGCTTTGTGCGTGCTGCGCGTGAATTCAAAGCGGTACGCGATGGCGAGAAGTTGGCAAAGGGGGCAGCGGCATGAAGTTGTGCGGTTTCGAAGTTGGTTTGGACAAACCGCTGTTCCTGATCGCCGGTCCGTGCGTTGTTGAATCCGAGCAACTGCAAATCGACACCGCGGGCACCCTGAAGGAAATCACCGGCAGGCTGGGTATCAACTTCATTTTCAAATCCAGCTTCGACAAGGCAAACCGCTCCTCCAGCAATAGCTTTCGTGGCCCGGGCATGGAAGAAGGGCTACGCGTGCTGGCTGAAGTGAAGCGTCAGCTGGGTGTGCCCGTGCTTACCGATGTTCACGAATACACGCCGATGAACGAAGTGGCGGCTGTGGTGGATGTGCTGCAGACGCCGGCATTCCTTTGCCGCCAGACCGATTTCATCCAGAACGTGGCTCGCGCCGGCAAGCCGGTGAACATCAAGAAAGGCCAGTTCCTCGCCCCTTGGGATATGAAGAACGTCGTCGACAAGGCCAAGGCGGTCGGCAACGACGACATCATGGTCTGCGAGCGCGGTGCCAGCTTCGGCTATAACAACCTTGTCTCGGACATGCGCTCGTTAAGCGCGATGCGCGATACCGGTTGCCCAGTAGTGTTCGACGCTACGCATTCGGTACAGCTTCCAGGCGGGCAGGGCACCAGCTCCGGCGGTCAGCGCGAATTCGTGCCGGTACTGGCGCGTGCGGCGGTTGCGGTCGGTATTGCCGGATTGTTCGCTGAGACGCATCCGGATCCGAGCAAGGCACTCAGCGATGGACCGAATGCGTGGCCGCTCGGCAAGATGGAAGCACTGCTGCAGACGCTGCTGGAACTGGACGCCGTCACCAAGCGTCACGGTTTCCTCGAACAGACCGTCTGATGGTGTCGCGCGGTTGCCGCGCATTGAAAACCTTCTTTTATCCTTCGAACTGGATTGGACATGAGCACCCAAATTACCCGCATCCATGCCCGCGAAATTCTCGACTCGCGCGGCAACCCCACGCTTGAAGCTGAAGTGACTCTGGCCGATGGCGCTTTCGGCCGCGCTGCGGTGCCCAGCGGTGCGTCGACCGGCACGCGCGAAGCGGTGGAGCTGCGTGACGGCGACAAGTCGCGTTACCTGGGCAAGGGCGTGAAAAATGCCGTCTCTCATGTCAATGGTGCTATCGCCGACACGCTGAAGGGCTTCGATGCGGCTGACCAAAAAGGTCTCGACGCCAAGCTCATCGATTTGGATGGCACTCCCAACAAGGGGCGCCTCGGCGCGAATGCATTGCTTGGAGTGTCCATGGCAGCGGCTCACGCGACGGCTGCCTCGCGTGGCGAACCCCTTTGGAAATATCTCTCCCACGGCAAGCCGGGTGTGTTGCCGGTGCCGATGATGAACATCATCAATGGCGGTGCGCACGCCGACAACAACGTCGACGTGCAGGAGTTCATGGTGCTGCCCGTCGGCTTACCGAATTTCGCTGAAGCCCTGCGCGCTGGCGTGGAGATCTTCCACGCGCTCAAGTCGGTGCTGAAGGGCAAAGGGCTCAATACGTCGGTAGGCGATGAAGGCGGTTTCGCGCCGAATCTGCGCTCCAACGTAGAAGCCCTCGATACCATCCTCGAAGCGGTCAACAAGACCGGCTACAAGATCGGAAGCGAGATCCTGCTGGGTCTCGACGTGGCCAGCTCCGAATTCTTTAAGGACGGCAAGTACGATTTGGAAGGCGAGGGCAAAGCCTACGCGCCTGCGCAATTCGTCGACTTGCTGGCAAGCTGGGCACAGCAGTATCCGATCGTCACCATCGAAGACGGCATGGCCGAAGGCGATTGGGATGGCTGGAAGCTGCTTACCGACAAGATCGGCAACAAGGTGCAGCTGGTTGGCGACGATATCTTCGTGACCAATCCCAAGATCTTCCGCGAGGCCATCGACAAGAAGATCGCCAACGCCATCCTGATCAAGGTGAACCAGATCGGCACACTGTCGGAAACGCTCGAAGCCATCGCCATGGCCGATGCGGCCAAGTATGCCGCGATCGTATCGCACCGCTCGGGCGAAACCGAGGACACCACTATTTCCGACATCGCCGTCGCCACCACCGCAACCCAGATCAAGACGGGGTCGCTCTGCCGCACGGATCGCGTCGCCAAGTACAACCAGCTGCTGCGCATCGAAGAGCAGCTGGGTTCCGCGGCGCGCTATGCTGGCCGCAACGCATTCCCGAATTTGACCCATCTGCCCGGCTGAGCGAGGTAGAACCCGACGATGTTGCGTTGGATCGCCTTGATCCTACTGCTCTTGTTGATCGGACTGCAGCTCGAGCTGTGGTCCAATCACGGTGGCATGTCCGAGGTGACCAGCTTGCGTATCGCGGTCAAAAAGCAGGGCGATGAAAACGACAAGCTGGTCCAGCGCAATCAGGCGCTGGCCGCTGACGTGAACGATCTCAAGCATGGTGAACAGGCTGTCGAGGCGCGCGCCCGCGCCGAGTTAGGACTGATCAAGCCGGGTGAAACCTTTTATCAGGTCGTCGAAAAACCAGGCAATGCCGCTAGCGTCGTAGCGCCAGCGGCGTCCAGCACCAGTGGTGGCAACTAAATGAGCGGATTCTGGCGAGCGGCTCGCTATAAGTATGTGGAGCGGGGCTGAATCTATTCTCATGTCGACATCCGAACTCGAACTGCCCAGAGCCCATGGCACACCACCGTTGACAGCAGAATTGCGTCGCACACCGGAAGATTTCCGCGTCGATGAAATCCTTGGCTACGATGCCGACGGCGAGGGTGAACATGCTTTGTTGTGGGTCGAAAAGCGTGACGCCAACACCGATTGGGTGGCGCGAGAATTGGCGCGTTTTGCAGGCGCGCCACCGCTGAATGTCGGTTATGCCGGTTTGAAGGATCGCCATGCGGTAACGCGTCAGGCGTTTACCGTGCAACTGGCAGGCAAGCCAGATCCCGATTGGAGCGCGTTTCCGCACGCTGAGGTGAAAGTGCTGGCGAGTACGCGGCACAAACGCAAACTCAAGCGAGGTGCTCTGCGCGGCAATCGTTTCGTGTTGGTGATGCGCGACGTCCGGGGAGACAAGACACGCGCCGAAGAAATATTGCAGGCCATCGTCGCGCGAGGCGTCCCCAACTATTTCGGCGAACAACGATTCGGGCGTGAGGGCGGCAATGTCGCGCAAGCGCGCGCGATGTTCGCCGGACGGCGTGTGGATCGCGACAAGCGTTCGATCCTGCTATCCGCGGCGCGCTCGCACATTTTCAATAACGTGTTGGCCGCTCGCGTCGAACGGGACGCTTGGGACAAACCGCTGGACGGCGACATCTGGTCGCTCGCCGGTTCGCGTTCCTGGTTTGGACCGGAGCCGTTCGACGACACACTCGCTGCACGTTTGGTGCAAGGCGATATCCATCCATCGGGACCGCTGTGGGGCCAGGGCGAGCCGCCAACGGCATCTGTAGCGGGTGATCTGGAGCGCCATATCGCCGCCATGCATACCGATTTGGCCGATGGTTTGGCCGCCGCTCGCATGGAACAGGAGCGTCGCTCTTTGCGACTTATGCTGAAAGATTTGCGCTGGCGCTGGCTGGATGATGAAACGCTTGAGCTTGGTTTCGAGTTGCCCGCGGGCGCCTATGCCACGGTTGTGGCGCGGGAACTGATCGGCTAATTATTTGCTTTTGAGCAATACCACGACGGCGCCGGTGCCCCCTTGCATCGGGCGTGCGGAGGCGAACGCAATCACGTCGTCCCGTCGACGCAGCAGGCGCTCGGTCAGTGCCTTCAGCACCGGACCGGCTGCTTTGGAACGCAGTCCTTTGCCGTGCACGATGCGTACGCAATGCAGCCCGCGCGCGGATGCCTCGGCGAGAAATGCCGTGATGGTTGTTTGCGCCGCAGCCGCATTCATCTGGTGCAGGTCGATATCATCCTGCACGCTGTATTGGCCACGCTTGAGTTGGCGTAGCAATTTGGGCGGATAGCCGTCGTGCAGGTAGCTCAGCTCCTCGCCGACCTCCATCAGAGCCGGATCGAAAGCCATGTCCAGCAATTCGCCCGGCACCGCCGCCTCATCGGCCTCAAGCATATGAGGGTGCGGCTCGGGTTTGGGTATCGCAGGAGGCGGTGCGACAGGATCCAGCCGACGCACATCACCGATCGCATCACGGAAAAGGCGGCTGTCCTCATCGTTGACGGTGGTTGGCGTGCGGCGCTTCATGGAAATCATCCTAACGAATGACGGACGATTCTAGGGAGGGTTTCGTGGTGGTGAGTGAAGTCGAGGCGCAGCCGTGAAACCGCCGGTCCGCTCAGTTAGACTCCAAAGTTCAGGGAGCGTGTGACGGAGCCTTCGGGCCGCACGCCGTAAATCAGCTTTGAACGGATCATGATGCGAGTTCTGGTTAGTAACGATGATGGCGTGGATGCTCCGGGCATCCGCGTACTTGCCGAGCGCCTTGGCGTCGTCGGCCAGGTGACGGTGGTGGCTCCTGATCGCGATCGCTCCGGCGCAAGCAACTCCTTGACACTCGATGCACCGATCCGCGCGTTGCGGATGGACAATGGCTATTACCGTGTCGCGGGTACGCCTACCGACTGCGTGCATCTCGCGTTGGCCGGCATGCTGGACTATGAGCCGGATATCGTCGTTTCCGGCATCAACAATTCGGCCAACCTCGGCGACGACGTGATCTATTCCGGTACGGTGTCGGCCGCGATGGAAGGACGTTTTCTCGGCTTGCCGGCGATTGCGGTGTCATTGGTCAGCAAGGATCACAAGGGCGAGCATTACGATTCAGCCGCCAAAGCCGTGCTGCTGTTGATGGAGCGCCTGTTGGTCGATCCGCTTCCGGCGGACACCATTCTCAACGTCAACGTTCCTGATCGTCCCTGGGAAGATATCCTCGGCTTTGAGGTAACACGCCTTGGCAAGCGGCATCGTTCTGCGCCTTGCATCAAGCAGACCGATCCACGCGGCAAAACGATCTGGTGGATCGGTCCTGCCGGCGACGTCGACGATGCGGGCCCAGGTACGGATTTTCATGCTGTGCAGCGCGGGTACGTATCGTTAACGCCTATCCACGTTGATCTCACGCGTTTCCAGGCTTTGGAAAAAGTCAGCAGTTGGGTCCATGCGTTGACCGACGGCATGAATGGGAAAACCGATGGCAAGGCAGCGTGAGGTGAACGTGCATCCATTGCCGCCATCCGCCCTCAAGGGCGAGGGAATGACCTCTCAGCGCGCGCGCGATCGGCTTGCCGCCAAGTTGAAGGAAGAGGGTATTCACGATCAGCGCGTGATCGATGTCATCCGCAATTTGCCGCGTCATCACTTTATCGATCAGGCACTGCATTCGCGCGCCTATGAAAACACCGCGCTACCGATCGGTCACGGTCAGACGATCTCGCAACCCTGGGTGGTGGCGCGCATGACGGAGGCGCTGCTTGAGCCGTTCGATAAGAAGGACGGGCGTCCGCTGAAAGTGCTGGAGATCGGCACGGGTTCGGGCTATCAGGCAGTCGTGCTGGCGAACTTGGTGCCGCAGGTTTTCACGGTCGAACGTATCGAGGAGCTGTTGCGCCAGGCGCGCCGTCGGTTCCGGCAGCTTGGCATCGACAACATCCGTTCGCGTCACGATGACGGCAAGCTGGGTTGGGCTGCGGAGGCGCCGTTCGATGCCATTATCCTGACGGCGGCCGGCGACGCCATTCCCACCCAGGTGCTCGACCAATTAAGTCCCGACGGCGTGCTGGTGGCGCCGGTGGGTTCTCCTAGCAGTCAAACCCTGATCCGTATGCGCGGTGACGGTAAAGGCGATTTCATGCAAGAAGAATTGGCTGCCGTGAGTTTTGTACCGTTGCTGGGCGGCATCGGCTGATGCGCTTGTTTGGAAAGCTTTACGCGCGCGTTTTGGTCTGGGCGCGCGATCCCCGAGCGATCTACTACCTTTGCGGACTTAGTTTCGTCGAAGCCTTCATCTTTCCGATCATGCCGGAAGTGATGCTCGCTCCGATGATGCTTGGCAAGCGGCATAAGGCGTTTTTCTACGCCAATATCAGCCTGTTGTTTTCGCTGCTGGGGTCGTTGGTGGGTTATGCGTTGGGTCATTGGGCCTTCCATGCGCTGACGCCATTGTTGCAATCGCTGCATCTCTACGATCCCATCGAACGCGGCGTCGAAAATCTGCGCACGCAGATGAATCAGCACTGGTTTGAGTTGCTGCTGGTATTGACGCTTGCCGCTTTGCAGCCGGTGGTGCCGATGAAGTTCGTCACCTGGGCGGCCGGCATCGTTGGCGTGCCGGTGATTCCGTTTCTAGCCTGCGTATTGCTCGGGCGCGGCAAGCGGGTGTGGTTGCTTGCGCTATTGATCCGATTGTTCGGTGAGCGCGCCGAACGTGTCCTTCACCGCCATATCGAATGGATCGGCTGGGCTGCCCTGGTCGTACTGGCTGCACTTGCGGCTTGGTGGATCCTCAAGCACTAGCTCCCGGCCATCCATTTAGCCGGTCCGCATGAAAACTCCGCGCGACCTCGTTATGCTCAGACGCATGAAAGGATTAATGCGATGGTCCGCGTCCACCTCTATTGCACTACTCATGGCCGGTTGCAGCACGGTCGTGGTCCAACAGCCGCCGCAGGGATCTACCGTCCGGCCTGTGCAGGCGAGTAGCACGGTCGGCACTTATACGGTCGTCAAAGGTGACACGCTTTACTCCATTGCTTTTCGCAACGGCATGGATTTTCGTGAATTGGCCAGAGTAAACGGCGTTGCTGCGCCCTACACGATCTGGCCCGGCCAGGTGCTCAAGCTATCCGCTCATGGTCCGGCGCCTATCGTGCATGCGCCGCCTGTGGTCGCCAAGGCACCTCCGAATACACCGCAGCAGGCGCCTTCTGCACCCGTATCTCAACCCGCCGAACCGGTAGCGTCCGCGCCCAAGCCTGCTCATGCGAGTTCCGTGGTCCCCGTGGCGGGCGTAGCGCCGGCGGCAGTCGTTCCTGTCGCGGCAACGGCGGCGCCCATCGTTGCGAGCGGGGGTACGAGGAGCGCGGGCGGCGTGAAATGGCGTTGGCCAGCGTCTGGCGCCGTAGTCGGGCGATTCCAAAGCAGTGCCGCCATTCCGGGCATCGATATCGCCGGCAAGGAAGGTGATGCCGTGGTCGCAGCCGCCGATGGCGTGGTGGTCTATAGCGGCAATGGTCTGGTCGGTTACGGTGAGCTGGTCATCATCAAGCACAACGACAGCTTCCTGTCCGCTTACGGGCACAACCGCAAACGCTTGGTGACGGAAGGGCAGCAAGTGAAGGCCGGTCAGCAGATCGCGGAGATGGGCTCGAGCAGCAGTTCGCGTGATGAACTGGAGTTTCAGATACGCAAGGACGGCAGCCCGGTCGATCCGCTCGACTACCTGCCTACACGCTGACCCGGTTTACGCGTCGGGGAGAATGAAAGCGGCGACGACTCGTCGACCTTCGCCGGCCAGCAGATCGTAGGTGCGCGCCGCGGCGGCATTGTCCATGACTTCGATGCCGATGCCTCGGCGCAGAAAACCAGCCATGAAAGCAGCCGGCGGAAATTGCTGGCGTGTCCCCGTGCCGAGCAACACCAGTTCCGGTTTCAATTCGAGGATGCTGGCAACATGGCTCTCATCTAGCGCCAGCGCGCTGGAGACCGGCCACTGCTCGACGGCGCGATCGGGAGCCAGCAGAAAACTCGCGGTCAGTTCGCGATCGACAATCGTGATGGCGTTGGGGGCAACCCGACGGACGAAAAGGTATCCGTTTGGCCTATCCAGCGATAAATCCATGGCCGTTCCTTAACGCGGCAAAGCAAGCCGCGGATCGTCTTCGTTGCGCCGGAACAGCACCACGATGTGACCGATCTGCTGCACGCTTTCGGCACCGGTTCCTTTGAGCAAGGTGCCGATCTGCGTGTCGCGCTCGTCTTTGCCGCCGCCGGAGAGCTTCACTTTCACCAGCTCGTGGTGCGACAACGCCAGGTCGAGTTCCTTCACCACCGCTTCGGTCGCGCCCTTGGCGCCCAGCAGAATCACCGGGTGAAGATCGTGAGCGAGGCTGCGCAGATAGCGTCGCTGCGAAGGGGAAATGGCCATGCGTTCAGTCTCGGATTCGCGACTAGGGGACCGTAAAGGGTATCATGGACTTCCCCTGTTCCCGGCCGTTGCCGATCATGCCTCGCAGCAAGAGCAGTTCCCGCTGGCTGCGGGAGCACTTCGATGATGTCTACGTCAAAAAGGCCCAGGCCGAGGGGCTGCGTTCGCGTGCGGTTTTCAAGCTGGAGGAGCTGATCGAGCGCGATAACCTGCTCAAGCCGGGTATGCGCATAGTGGACCTCGGCGCGGCGCCTGGCGGGTGGTCGCAGCTGGTTCGTCAGCGCCTGGGCGATAGTGGTACCGTGGTGGCGTTGGATATCCTGCCCATGCAGGGTATTGGCGGCGTCGATTTCTTGCAGGGCGATTTTCGTGAAGAAAGCGTCTTGCGTGAATTGGAGTCGCACCTGGACGGCCAAAAGCTCGATCTTGTGCTGTCGGACATGGCCCCCAATATGAGTGGGGTGGCCTTGGCCGACCAGATCCGAGCGATGGATCTGGCCGAACTGGCGCTTGATTTCAGTAAGCACTGGCTCAAACCGGGCGGAGCGTTTTTAATCAAGTTGTTCCAGGGAACGGGCTTCGACGATTACCTGCGAGGCTTGCGCACGTCCTTCACGCGCGTAAGCATGCGTAAACCAAAGGCCTCACGCGCACGTTCGCGTGAGGTATATGCGCTGGCTACCGGATACAAACCGGGCGGCCGGCAGACTGGCGAGAACCGCGCATGAACGAGACATGGAAAACCCTGTTGCTCTGGCTGGTTATCGCGGTGGTGCTAATCACCGTGTTCCAGAGCTTCAACCCGCACGGTGGCGCCTCTTCGGACCTGCCATACAGCAGCTTTGTGCAGAGCGTGGACAGTGGCAATGTCGCCACGGCCACGATCAGCGCCGAAAACCACGCCACCATCAGCGGCAAGCTGAAGGACGGCAGCAACTACCGCACGGTCGCACCGGTGCTCGGCTTCTCCACCAGCTCGGTGGTCAAGCAGATGCAGGACAAGAACGTCACCGTGACCCAGGACTCCGGCACGGGTTTCTCGCTGATCGGCCTCTTGGTGAACTGGCTGCCGGTGATTCTGATCGTCGGCGTGTTCATCTGGTTCATGCGCCAGATGCAGCAGGGTGGCGGTGGACGCGGCGCGATGAGCTTCGGCCGTTCGCGCGCCAAGCTGCAAGGCGAGGATCAGGTCAAGGTCAATTTCAGTGACGTGGCCGGTTGCGACGAAGCGAAGGAAGAAGTCGGCGAACTTGTCGAGTTCCTGCGCGATCCAGGCAAGTTCCAACGACTCGGCGGCAAGATTCCGCGCGGCGTGCTGATGGTCGGTCCACCCGGTACCGGTAAAACGCTGCTCGCCAAGGCGATTGCCGGCGAAGCCAAGGTACCGTTCTTCTCGATTTCGGGTTCTGACTTCGTCGAAATGTTCGTGGGTGTCGGCGCTTCGCGCGTACGCGATATGTTCGACCAGGCCAAGAAACACGCCCCATGCATCATCTTCATCGACGAAATCGATGCCGTGGGTCGTCATCGCGGTGCCGGTCTTGGCGGCGGTCATGACGAACGCGAGCAGACGCTCAATCAGTTGCTGGTCGAAATGGACGGTTTTGAAGGCACCGAGGGCATCATCGTCATCGCCGCCACCAACCGTCCTGACGTCCTTGATCCCGCGCTGCTTCGTCCAGGCCGTTTTGATCGCCAGGTGGTGGTCGGCTTGCCGGACGTGAAGGGTCGCGAACAGATTCTCAAAGTGCATCTGCGTAAGGTGCCGACGGCCAGCGACGTGGATGCGATGGTGATTGCGCGTGGCACACCTGGCTTCTCGGGCGCGGATCTCGCCAACCTCGTTAACGAAGCTGCCTTGTTCGCTGCCCGCGAGAACGCCCGCGAAGTGCGCATGAACCATATGGACAAGGCGCGCGACAAGATCCTGATGGGCACCGAACGTCGCTCGATGGCGATGAGCGAAGACGAAAAGAAGCTCACCGCCTATCACGAAGCGGGCCACGCCATCGTGGGCCGGCTCGTGCCCGAGCATGATCCGGTCTACAAGGTCACGATCATTCCGCGCGGTCGTGCCTTGGGTGTGACGATGTATCTGCCGGAAGGCGACAAGTACAGCATGAACAAGCTGGCGATCGAGTCGCAGCTTTGTTCGCTATACGGCGGTCGCGTAGCCGAAGAAATCATCTTCGGTACCGACAAGGTGACGACCGGCGCTTCGAACGATATCGAGCGTGCCACCAAGATGGCGCGCAACATGGCCACCAAGTGGGGTTTGTCCGATGAACTCGGACCCGTCACCTATGGCGAGGAAGAGGACGAGGTGTTCCTGGGTCGTTCGGTAACTCAGCATAAGAACGTCTCCAACGAAACCGCGCGCAAGATCGACGAAGTGGTGCGTGAAATCCTCAATCGAGCCTATGCGCGCAGCAAGCAACTGCTGACCGACAACATCGACAAACTGCATGTGATGGCCGATGTGTTGCTGCAGTACGAAACGATTGATGCGCGCCAGATCGACGACATCATGAATGGCCGCGTTCCGGGGCCCCCGGCGGATTGGTCCAAGACTTCTTCGCCTGGTTCGTCGGTGCCGCCACCGCCTCCTCGTGGCGATGCGGGTGCCAAGGTAGGCGATCCGGCGACGCAGAGCAGAGTTTGAGTTATTGAGTTATCGGCCGTTAGAGGCCACTCAAGAAAAAAAGAGCCGCCTTTTCGAGGCGGCTTTTTTATTGCACGAGGGTCGCCGACGTGACGTCCTATGGATCTCCCGTGGCATATTTATCCGGATAATATTGATAAATAGTTTTATCCGGGTATTATTTGGGTTCCTTACCTCGACGTCGCCAGCGATGAACGCCATACCTTCCCATTCCTATACCAGCTTCCAAGGCCCTCGTCGCTTGGTTACAGGGGCGTTGCCAGCCGTTGCTTTGGCAGTCAAGCGAGCGATGGAGCAACGCTCCGACAGCCCGATATTGACCTTCGATAACAGTTCGGGACGATCGATCGATATCGATACGAGAGGCTCGGACGACGAAATGGTGGGGCGCCTGACAAAGGCTTATGAGCATGTCGCATCGGCTGGCGCAGGCCCGGATTCGGAAGAACCTCGCGGCCGAGGACGCCCCAAACTGGGAGTCGTCGCCCGTGAGGTGACGCTACTGCCTAGGCATTGGGAATGGTTGTCTGCGCAGCCCGGCGGTGCTTCCGTGGCATTGCGCAAGCTGGTTGAGCAGGCTCGGCTCACTCATGGCGAACGGGATAAGACACGCAAAGCCCATGAGCGGGCGTATTACTTCATGTCGGCGATGGCCGGCGATATGCCGGGTTTTGAGGAAGCTACACGCGCACTATTTGCGAATGACATGCGCGCATTCGGCGAACTTATCGCAGCATGGCCAAACGATGTGCGCGATCACGCGACGTGGCTTGCCAATGATAGCGATACGCCGACACCGGCCGACTGAACGTCAGAGAATATCCCGAACGATTTCAGGGGGACGTCCGATCACAGCCCTGCCGTTTACTACCACGATGGGGCGCTCAATCAGGCGAGGATGAGCCGTCATCGCGGCGATCAACGCTTGCTCATCCAGCGCAGGATCGTCCAAATGCAGCGATTGGTATTCCTCTTCGCCGGTGCGGAGCAGTTGGCGCGCCGTGATACGAAGTTGTGACAACAAGACGTTCAATTCATCGATACTGGGCGGCGTTTCGAGGTAGTTGATCACCTCGAACGGCTTACCGTGTTGCTCGAGCAGAGCCAGCGCGCTACGCGACTTTGAGCAGCGCGGGTTGTGATAAATGCGAATCATCGGAAGAGGGATGGCGCACGATGCCGTTCGCAGCTTCAGCGATTGCCGGAGCGATTGCCACCACCACCGCCGCCGCTACCACCGCGACCGCCGTGTGGCCGGCCACCGCCACCGCCATGTCCCTGCGGTCTACCGCCGCGGCCCTGAGGGCGTCCACCCTGACCTTGGCCCTGTCCTTGCCCTTGCCCTCCTGGATGGCTGCCGCCGCGATTGTTGCGGTTGGCGTTGCCGCTGAAACCACCGTAAGGAGTGCTGGGATTGGCATTGCTATGACGGCGATTGCCGGCAGGGTTGCCGCCACCGCCACCGCCACCGCCGCTGGCAGGGCGACCGCCATCGCGGCTTTCGCCCGCGAACCATGTGCGTGCGGGAGGCAATTCCTGGCCAGGGCCGATGCCGCGTTTTTTCTTGTTGCGATTGATGCCGGGACCGTTTGCTGAGCGCTCGGGCTTGGCAACGTTGCCGTTCACTTCGCGATTTGGATTCGGGCGACGGCGTTGCTGCTTGCCGCGTGCCGGCTCCTCGCGGATGCGATCGAAGGCGCGCAATTCACGCGCTTCGTCGTGATAACCGCCACTCCACGCAGTACCAGCGCCTTTCTCCGGGCGATATTCGGTGACATTGCGGGGCGCGCGGCGTTGATGCAGCACTGGGCTAAGCGTCAACACCGGTTGCGGAGCACCAAGGCCGGCGACCTTGCGCAGTTCCTTGACCGATTCTTCGCTCAACGTTTCACAGTCGCTACGGCGTAGCGCGCGCGGCAGTTCGATGTTGCCGTAACGAATGCGCTTGAGTCGGCTAACCAGAAAGCCCTGCGAATCCCACAGGCGGCGGACCTCGCGATTGCGGCCTTCGCGAATGACCACGCGGAACCAGCTATGGCTGCCGCCACGACTGATGATCGCGATTTCGTCGAAGCGGGCAGGGCCGTCTTCCAATTCCACGCCGGTTTTAAGCTTTTCGATCATTTCATCGGGGACTTCGCCATGCACGCGGCAGAGGTATTCGCGCTCCAGACCACTGCGCGGATGCATCAGGGCGTTGGCAAGCTCGCCGTCGGTGGTCAGCAGAAGCAGACCCGTAGTGTTGATATCCAGGCGACCCACGGCAACCCAGCGCGCGCCCTTCAGTCGCGGCAGCTGTTCGAATACGGTGGGGCGACCTTCTGGATCTTCGCGCGTGGTCACCACGCCCTCGGGCTTGTGGTAGACCAGTACCTCGGCGTCGTCCCGGCTATCGGTGGCGACGACGAACTGTTTGCTGTCGATGACGACGCGATCACCGGCGCGGACGCTGGCACCGATCGTGGCCGGGCTGCCGTTGAGTTCGACTTCGCCGCCCTGGATGCGTTGTTCCAGCATACGGCGAGAGCCAAGACCGGCGTTGGCGAGCACCTTGTGCAGGCGTTCTTCGATCTGCGGTGCGTTTTCAGGCGTTGCAGCGCGCTTGAGACTTAATACGGATTTTTGCGGCGCATTCATGCGCGGTACTCCTCGGTGTCTTGCTCGGCGGTGCCGTTTGCGGCCTCCGCACTGTCCGCTGCCTCATCGGCAGTGGAGGGATGGGTTTCGTTGACGGTATCCACGTCAGGCGCGGGTTCGTCATGCTGTGAATCGGTGATGTCCGCGTGATCGTGTTGATCGTCGCCGGCAGGATGTTCGTTTTCGTCTTTTTCTGCTTCTGCGCTTTCGGGTTCTTCTTCAGCGTCAGGGTCGATCGGCAAATCGCGGATGACGCGGGGCGGGAAGGGGTCATCGTCCAGGCGAAGCTGCGGATCTTCCAGGTCGCGGATTTCGGCAAGCGTCGGCAGTTCATCCAGCGATTTGAGGTTGAAATAATCGAGAAAAGCGCGAGTGGTACCGAACAATGCCGGTTTGCCAGGTACGTCGCGGTGGCCCACCACGCGAATCCACTCGCGCTCTTCCATCGTCTTGATGATGTTGGAGGAGACCACCACGCCGCGGATTTGCTCGATTTCCGGGCGCGTGATGGGCTGGCGGTAAGCGATCAATGCCAGCGTTTCCAGCAGCGCGCGCGAGTAACGGCTGGGCTTTTCGCTCCACATGCGCGATATCCAAGGATGAACATCTTGGCGCACTTGGTAGCGAAAACCGGAGCCGACTTCCTTCAGCTCGACGCCGCGACCGTTGCAATCTTCCGCAAGGGCTTCAAGCGCCATGGCAATCTGCGCACGGTCGACGCCGTCTTCCTCGACAAACAGCTCGCCCAGTTGCGCCACGCTCAACGGTTGGCTGGCGGCCAGTAAAGCGGCTTCGATAATCGGTTTCAGTTGCTCGATCTGCATAAGCTTAGGATCGGGTGTCCATGACGGGTTGCGTTCGCGTTACTCGGTGCCGGACGCGGATTGTTGTTGTTCATCGAATGCGTCGTCATCGGCGGAAACTTCGGCCTCTTCTTCTGCCGAGGTGGCGTTGGCCTTAACGTAAATCGGCCCCAACGGCTCTTCCTGCACGATGTTGATCAGGAACTCCTTGGCCAGTTCGAGCATGGCCAGGAAGGTAACCACGACGCCCAGCCGGCCTTCGGTCACGTCGAACAGGCTTTCGAAAGGGTGAAACTGGTCGTCGTCCAGGCGGCTGAGCAGTTCGCCCATGCGCTGGCGCACACTCAGCGCCTCGCGCTTGATGGCGTGATGCCCGAACAGTTCGGCCCGGTGCATCACATCCTTGAGGGCCAGCAGCATTTCCTTCAGATCCAGCGGTGGCGGCAACTTGATCACGTTGCGCTCGCCGACGTCGGCCTGTACTGCCACCGTATCGCGCTCCATGCGCGGCAGGGTGTCGATATCTTCGGCGGCCTTCTTGAACCGCTCGTATTCTTGCAGTCGCCGCACCAGCTCGGCGCGGGGATCCTCTTCCAAGTTTTCGTCCGATGGCGGCCTGGGCAACAGCAGCCTCGACTTGATCTCGGCCAGGATAGCGGCCATCAGCAGGTATTCCGCGGCCAGCTCCAGGCGCATCACATCGCGCATCATGTCGATGTATTCCATGTATTGCCGGGTGATTTCAGCAATCGGAATATCGAGAATGTCGAGGTTCTGCCTGCGGATCAAATAGAGCAAAAGATCCAACGGTCCCTCAAACGCCTCCAGGATGACTTCCAGTGCATCCGGGGGGATGTAAAGGTCCTGCGGCATCTGCAGCATCGGCTCGCCACGCACGATCGCCAGCGGCATTTCCTGCTGCTGCGGCACCCCGGCGAACGCGTCATGCGTTGCTTGTATAGGCTGAGACTCGGTTGGCTCAGTGGTCATCAATGCATGTCATTGGGCCGCCCGGCAGGGCTGGCGGTTCGTTCTGTTGACGATTAGAACCCTCATTCGATATCTAACCGAAGAAAGGTTCATGCCCGGAATGCCTGAGTTACGGAGGCGATTCCCATGAAGCCAATATTCTCTTTCGATGCCCAGCCAGGGCGTGCGGTTTTCCCGCTGTTGCTATAAACCCCGATGAAATCACGCGTCGTGAGTTCGGTCAGGTAGGCGGTCGTTGGCGCCGGATCGGTCGTAATGCAAAACGATTCGGCAGAAACCAAGCGTGACGCCGCCGGCGTCGCCCGCGATTCGTAAAGGTTGGCTGAATGCATCGGGTGGAGGCCATCCCGACCGGGGCTCCCGGCGGGCATCCGTGCGTGGCTCCACACGCGGGTTACAGATTAGCTGCAGTCCGAGGACATGTCCAGCGAGCGCTTCAGCTGCCGTAGGGGTTCGGTGCCAGGGAAGATCGCGCCCGTGCACGGTGCGGCAGCATGTGACCCGTCGCGTCTCCTGTCAGTTCGTCGGCTGCACTGAAACACATAAAAACAGCCTGTGAAACGTGGTTGTAGCAGTGGCATATGGCTTGCATCATCATAGGAAGATATCCAAGGGGCATTGGCGGCCAAGGGCAGATGCGCGAGGCAGGATGCGATCCAGGATGGGGTCTGGGCCGATGGCGGCGACGCTAAGCGGGGAGGGAGATGAAAGACATGATGACGACGGGTGACGATGCCATGGATGGTTCCGAGAGCGAGCATTTGCGCCCTGCGCGGATGCGTATCAAGACCACGGTGTTGATGAGTCATGGCGACGAATCGCATCCGACTGACCTGATCGACATTTCAGCGACGGGCGTTCTACTGCGCCGACCGCGCGATTGGGGTGGTCAGGCGGGGGAGAGTTGGGTGCTGGACATGATCTTCGGGCATGACTTGCACATCCACCTCGAAGCCAAGGTCGCCCGCGTTTCGGAAAAGCACATCGGTTTTGCGTACACGCGCATTCCCGAAGACAAGCAGGTGCCGCTCTGGAATCTGCTAGGCGGTTACGCCGATATCCTGGAGATGTGGCACGACGAATGAGCGTGCTTAAACACCCCGCGTGACGCAGGGTGTTCGGCTTCAGCCTTTTACGCGCGACAGTCAGCTAGCTATGGCGGCTTTCTTTTCGTCGCGCAGTTCACGACGCAGGATCTTGCCGACGTTGCTCTTAGGCAGCGCGTCGCGAAATTCGATCACTTTAGGACGCTTGTAGCCGGTGAGGTTTTCGCGGCAGAACTCCTTGAGCTGCTCTACCGTCAGATTGGGATCCTTGCGCACCACGAACAGTTTCACCACTTCACCGGAATGCTCGTCGGGCACGCCAATCGCAGCAACCTCAGCCACGCCTGGGTGCTTCATCACCGTATCCTCGATCTCATTCGGATACACGTTGAAGCCTGACACCAGAATCATGTCCTTCTTGCGGTCCACGATGTAGACATAGCCGGCATCGTCCATGCGGCCGATGTCGCCGGTTCGCAGCCAGTTGTCGTCAGTGAGGACCTTGCTTGTTTCTTCCGGCTGGTTCCAATAACCCTTCATCACCTGGGGGCCCTGGATACAGATCTCGCCGACTTCTCCGATACCCAGGTGTTTACCATCCTCGTCTTGGATGCTGATCGACGTGGAGGGAATGGGAAGGCCGATCGAGCCGGTGAAACGCACGCCATCCACCAGTGGATTGATGGTGGCAACCGGGGAGCTTTCGGTCATGCCGTAGCCTTCGACCAAGGCGCAGCCGGTGACTTTTTCCCATTTCTCAGCCACTGCACGCTGCACGGCCATGCCGCCGCCAAAACTCATTCGGAGCGTCGAGAAATCGACCTGGTCAAAACCTGGTGTGTTCAACAGGCCGTTGAAGAGCGTGTTGACGCCGGTGATCGCGGTAAAGCGGATCTTGCTCAGTTCCTTCACGAAGCCCGGCATATCGCGAGGATTGGTGATCAGGATGCTGCGTCCACCAAAGCGCAGGAAGATGAAGCAATTACAGGTCAGAGCGAAGATGTGATACAGCGGCAAGGCGGTGATGATGGTTTCTTCACCGGGCTTGATCTTCGCGCCAAACCAGGCGCCGGACTGCAACATGTTCGCGACCATGTTGCCGTGGGTAAGCATGGCGCCCTTGGCGACGCCCGTCGTGCCGCCGGTGTATTGCAAGAAAGCAATATCGTCGTGTGACACGGACGGCTTTGGCGCCTCATAGTTGGCTCCCGCCGCAAGCGCACTCTTGAAGCGCACCGCATGCGGAAGTTGGTAGGCCGGCACCATCTTTTTGACGTATTTGAGCACCGCGTTGATCACTATACCTTTGGCGCCAAGCAAATCGCCAATGCCGGTGGTGATGATGTGTTTGACGCCCGTCTCGGCGACGATCTGTCGCAAGGTGGCGGCGAAATTGTCGAGCACCACAATGGCCCGAACATCCGCATCGACCAGCTGGTGCTTGAGTTCGCGCGCCGTGTACATCGGATTGGTGTTCACCACGATCATGCCGGCACGCAAGGCGCCGAACAGTGCGATCGGGTACTGCAGCACATTGGGCATCATGATCGCGACGCGATCGCCCTTGTTGAGCTTGAGCTCTCCCGTCAGATACGCCGCGAACTGGCGGCTGAGCGTATCGATCTCGCCATAGGTGAGGCTTTTTCCAAAGTTGGAGAAAGCAACGCGCTGGCGATAGCGTTCAAAGGCTTCTTCCAGGACGGCAACAACCGAGGTGTACTGATTGATGTCGATCTCTGCGGGTACGCCATCCGGATAATGACTCAGCCAAGGACGCTGATTGCTCATGTTCGATCCAAGCTCCAGTAGTGACAACTCCGATGGTGACGACGAGGGGCATCAGGCATCATGCGGGCGAGGCATTGGAGCATACGCCTGCGTATAGCAGCAAGCGGCGCTGCAGCGAGATTCGAGCATGTCGAACATGAAAAAGGTGTACCGCATTTTGTGCCTGCTGGGCTTGCTGGCCCTTGGGACGACTGGATGCCATCGCACACCGGACGAGGCGCTGATTCGGCAGGCCATCGATACGGCAGCACAAGCAACCGAGCAGCTTGATGCTTCGGCCCTGACCGGGCAGCTCAGCGATGACTTTGACGGCAATAACGGTTTGATGACGCGCCAGGATGCCGGCAACCTGTTGCGAGTGGCCCGGTTGCGTGGCGAAACGCTGCACGCCGTCATCGGGCCCGTGGATGTCTCGCCGCGGGGCGATCGCTACGTCGCCGATTTCACGGTCACGCTGACCAGTGGCGGCAAGCTGTTCCCGGCGCAGCTGGGTGTTTACAAGGTGGAAATGGCATGGCGTCGCGAGGGGCACGACTGGCGCTGCTACGAAGCCAGCTGGACGCAGTCGCTTTGATGCATGGCATAAAAAACGCCGCCCTGTCTCGAGCGGCGTTTTTATCGCGATCAGGCAGCCTTCTTGCTGGCCAGCTGACGCAAGACGTACTGCAAGATGCCCCCATGGCGGAAGAACTCGCGTTCCTTCGGCGTCAACAGCAACACTTTCACCGTGAACGTCTTTTCGCCTTTATCGCCCTTGGCGACCACCGTGGCTTCTTTCGATTCGCCGTCCTTCAAGCCGGTGATCTCGAACGTTTCCTTGCCGGTCAGGCCCAGCGACTTGGCGTTCTCGCCATCTTTGAACTGTAGCGGTAGCACGCCCATGCCCACCAGGTTGGAGCGATGGATGCGTTCGAAGCTTTCGGCGATTACCGCCTTCACGCCCAGCAACAAGGTGCCTTTGGCTGCCCAGTCACGCGATGAGCCGGTGCCATATTCCTTGCCAGCCAACACGATCAGCGGTGTCTTGTCGGCTTTGTATTTCATCGCCGCATCGTAGATGGCCATCTGCTCGCCGTTCGGCACGTAGAGCGTGTAGCCACCCTCGACACCATCCAGCATCAGGTTCTTGATACGGATGTTGGCAAAGGTGCCGCGGACCATTACGTCGTCATTACCGCGACGCGAGCCGTAGGAGTTGAAGTCGTGCGGCTCCACACCCTTGGAGATCAGGAAGCGTCCCGCCGGGCTGTCCTTCTTGATCGAGCCGGCCGGGGAAATGTGGTCGGTGGTAATCGAATCGCCGAACACACCCAACGCATGTGCGCCATGGATATCTTCGATCTTGCCGATCTGCATCGTCATGCCGTCGAAGTAGGGCGGGTTCTTGATGTACGTCGAATCGCTCCACTTGTATACGGCGCCGTCGGGTGAGGCGATGTGGTTCCAGCGCGTGTCGCCCTTGAACACGTCGGCATAGTTCTTCTTGAACATCTCCGGATTGATCGCACCGGCGATCACGTCGGAAATTTCTTGGTTGCTGGGCCAGATGTCCTTCAAGTACACCGGCTTGCCGTCCTTGTCTTCGCCCAGCGGGTCCTTGGAAAGATCGACATCCAGCGAGCCCGCCAGCGCATAGGCAACGACGAGCGGTGGTGAAGCCAGGTAGTTCATCTTCACTTCCGGATGCACGCGGCCTTCGAAGTTGCGATTGCCGGACAGCACGGATGCCACGGCAAGGTCGCCCTCGGCAATGCCCTTGCTGATTTCCGCGGGTAGCGGACCGGAGTTACCAATGCAGGTCGTGCAGCCATAGCCGACGATGTAGAAGCCGACCTTCTCCAATTCTTTGAGCAGTCCGGTCTTTTCAAGATAGTCGGTAACCACCAGTGAGCCCGGGCCGATCGACGTCTTCACCCACGGCTTTGCCTTCAGGCCTTTGGCAGCTGCCTTTTTGGCCAGCAATCCAGCGCCCAACATCACTGCTGGATTTGAGGTGTTGGTGCACGAGGTAATCGCCGCAATCACGACCGCGCCATCACCGAGCAGGAAGCTTTGGTTGTCTTTCTCTACGCGCACGCCGCCACTGGTGATGCTGTTGGCAGGATTGCCAATCGCTGCGCCGCCGCCTTCATTCTGAAAGCTTCCAGCATCGCCATTGGATTTGCGGTTGGCGGTTAGCGGACCAATGGCTTCCTGGAAGCTCTTCTTCACGCCTTCCAGCAACACGCGGTCCTGCGGGCGCTTCGGGCCAGCCATGGATGGCCTTACATCGGCCAGGTTGAGTTCCAGCGTGGTGGTGAAGTGGGCGGGCGGCGTGTTCTCGTCATGCCACAGACCTTGGGCCTGTGCGTACGCTTTGACCAACTCGATGTGATCATCGCTGCGGCCGGACAAGTGCATGTAGTTCAATGCTTCTTGATCGATCGGGAAGATGCCACAGGTGGCACCGTATTACGGCGCCATGTTGCCGATGGTGGCACGGTCGGCCAGCGGTAGATGCTTGAGACCGTCGCCGAAGAACTCGACGAACTTGCCAACCACGCCAAGCTTGCGCAGCATCTGCGTCACCGTCAGTACCAGGTCGGTAGCAGTGACACCTTCGGACAATTTGCCGGTGAGCTTGAAACCCACGACTTGCGGAATCAGCATCGAAGACGGCTGCCCCAGCATCGCCGCTTCCGCTTCGATACCGCCGACGCCCCAGCCCAACACACCGATGCCGTTGATCATCGTGGTGTGCGAATCGGTGCCAAATACTGTGTCCGGATAAGCCCAGCTCTCGCCGTCCACTTCTGCAGTGAACACCACACGAGCCAAATGCTCCAGATTCACCTGGTGCACGATACCGGTGCGCGGCGGTACGACCTTGAAGTTGTTGAACGCTTTCTGGCCCCAGCGCAGGAACGAGTAACGCTCCTGATTGCGCTCGAATTCGATCTCGACGTTTTTCTCCAGCGCGGATTCGGAACCGTAGACATCCACTTGCACGGAATGATCGATCACCAGTTCGGCCGGCGCCAGCGGATTGATCTGATTGGCATCGCCACCTAGCTTCACCACCGCATCGCGCATGGCGGCCAGGTCGACCACGCAAGGCACACCGGTGAAATCTTGCAGCACCACGCGCGCCGGCATAAACGCAATCTCGGTATCCGGCTCGGCTTTGGGATCCCACTTGGCAACCGCTTCGATTTCCTTTTTGGTGACGCTGACGCCGTCTTCGTGGCGCAACAGATTCTCCAGCAGGATCTTCATCGAATAAGGAAGATGCTTCAGATCGAAATGCTTGCCGAGCTTGGTCAGGCTGGCGATCTGATACGTGCTGCCTTTGACCTTGAGGGTGTCGCGGGTGGCGAATGAATCCTGCATGGGGATAGCTCCTGTTGCTTGAAATCAGGCGGACGCACGGGGCGCAGCAGGGCAATGCTAGACCACCGAACGTTAGGGGAATTGCAAGGAGACCGGTCTTCCGTTTGGGGATGTTGCAAAGTTTGGGACAAATCGCCACGCGTGCAAGCCACTTCGGGGTGATTTCAGCATGCTGTCATTGCAAGATTTCGAACGCTGCCGGAAACGCCGCTTTGGATTGCGGCACTTGTAGCTCGACTGGCAAAATAGGCGGCTGAAATGCTCCAGATAGCGGCATCCAGACAAGGCATTCGCCCTTGTCCAGCCCCAGCCAAAGGACGAGATCACATGCTCAACGCCTACCGCCAACATGTCGCCGAGCGCGCTGCGCTGGGTATTCCCCCGCTGCCGTTGTCGGCCCAACAGACCGCTGAGCTGATCGAACTCCTGAAGAATCCGCCTGCTGGCGAAGAGGCCACCCTCGTCGAGCTGATCACGTACCGTGTGCCGGCGGGCGTCGACGATGCCGCGAAGGTCAAGGCGTCGTATCTCGCTGCTGTTGCCTTCGGTACCGAGAAGTCCGCATTGATCAGCCGCGAGAAAGCGACCGAATTGCTCGGCACCATGCTGGGCGGCTACAACATCCATCCCTTGATCGAATTGCTCGACGACGCACAGGTGGGTGGCATCGCTGCCGAAGCGTTGAAGAAAACCTTGTTGATGTTCGACTCCTTCCACGACGTCAAGGAAAAGGCCGACAAGGGCAACGCGCACGCCAAGTCCGTGCTGCAAAGCTGGGCCGATGCAGAGTGGTTCACCAGCCGTCCGGAAGTGCCCAAGAGCCTGACCATCACCGTGTTCAAGGTGCCGGGCGAAACCAACACGGACGATCTGTCGCCGGCACCCGACGCCACCACGCGTCCAGATATCCCGCTGCACGCACTGGCCATGCTGAAGAACAAACGCGAAGGCGCACCGTTCCAGCCGGAAGAAGACGGCAAGCGCGGTCCGATCCAGCAGATCCTCGATCTCACCAAGCAGGGTCATCTCGTTGCGTACGTGGGCGACGTGGTCGGCACCGGTTCCAGCCGCAAGTCCGCCACCAACTCCGTGCTGTGGTGGACGGGCGAAGACATCCCCTTCATCCCAAACAAGCGCTTCGGTGGTGTTTGCCTGGGCAGCAAGATCGCGCCGATCTTCTACAACACGATGGAAGATGCTGGTGCGCTGCCGATCGAGCTCGACGTCTCCAAGATGGAGATGGGCGACGTGGTCGAGCTGCGTCCGTATGAGGGCAAGGCACTGAAGAACGGCGAAGTGATCGCCGAATTCCAGGTCAAGTCCGA
>JAATFF010000152.1 GCA_015655335.1 Lysobacterales bacterium
CAACGACACGAAATAGGCTACTTCAAGCTCTACAAACGACTTGGAAAAAACCGGCATCGCCAGGCCGCCTAACATCAACAAGAGAATGATCTTCGGCAAGACCTGACTCATGGAAAAAGCAAGACCGCGATCCTGCATGCGCAAAATCAGCGACAAGAATCGCGAAACGAAACTGGCGACCACGCACGCGACGAGAATCCAGTAATAACCTGTATTCTCAAGACCGAATAACCACGTCGAGATATGCCTGTCATAGGGAAGAGTGATCGCCACGACCAGTAGCAGCAGCGCAAATCCAGGCACGAAACAGGCTTTCAGCAACGCGCCACGGTCGCCCCATTCGTGATATTCCCGAATGTAGGCGCGATCCAGACCGAGATTGAACAGCAGCACACCAAAAGACACCGAGATCTGAACCATATTCAGGCGACCGACGTCCGCGGGCGGAAAAATCCATGCAATGACCGGCACTGTCAGCAGACCGAGGCCAGCAGTGGCGATCGGTCCAAAAGCAAATGCCATGACGGTTTTTATATTCACGCTATCGCCTTTCAAAGCTTCACTATCTTTCGCTCTCGATTCGCGTCTTCTCTTGTTACGCGTGCTGGAGTCATTTCAAATCCTTCCGGGTTGCCCATGCCACCTTTCTTCTTGGCCGCCCCGATAGCCAAGACACTCGCAATAAAATCCGAGTAATTTCTATCGGAACTGAAGTTCTCCTCGACCATCTTCCGGGCATTTGCGCGCAAGACTTCCCTCTTTCCGCCGAACACAATGGCGCCGATGGCATCAACAATGTCCTCGCTGCTCGGACACTTACCAAGCAATACGCCGCACTGGTTCGACACCAAGTTGGAAATACCGCCGACATCCGGCGCAACTGCAGGCACTCCCGCACTCATGGCCTCCATGATGGAAACCGGTACACCTTCGGACTCGCTCGTGTTTATAAACAGGTCAACCGTTGTGCTCAGGTAATATTTTTTGACGGCGTCATTTGCCATTTCGCCCAGGAATTCAAACGAGATATTGTCGATTCCGGCAAATCGCGACGAGGCGAGAGACTTTGTCTCTTCTAAGTAAGGACCGGCACCGATGTGAGTCCACGCCACCTTTATCTCTTTGTGTCGAAGAGCGAACAGGCGCAAGGCCTCGATGATCCTGTCGAGACGCTTGACGGGAAGACAGAATGAAACCGAGACAATATGCAGCGCGCCTGTCCCGCTTGGTTGCGACACTGTGTCATTCAACGGCACGCCCAACGGACTGACCGTTATGCCTTCCCCTGAAGCACCGTAGGTTTCTTCGAGATATGCCTGAGCTTGCCGCGACGTGGTGAATACCTGGTCATAGGCATGGATAAACTGTCGTTTGAGAGGCATGTAGTTATGAGACCTTCGAATCTCATGCAGATCGATCCCATGTGTGCGCGAAATGACCTTTCGTATCCCGCCTTCTTTCTTGACCGACACCGCGGCGTAGGATTGCGTATCGTTCCAATAGCAATACGCCACGTCGATCTCTCCGTGACGCCGGATGTATCCATGCAGACCTTTCATTTGAGTGACGACCTTGGACGTATGCAGCAGCGCGCGCACAACCGTATATATGCCGACTTTTCGGGATCGCCACAGGTAGCCCCATTCACGCCAAAGCGTCACGGAGAACAGCGCAAGCCAGGCAGACATGAATCGCGCGACGATCGTTTCATTCGCCATGCTTAGATCGATGGCTACGCCGCCAGGCAAAGGCCGCGGTTCTCCCCTCGCTACGGCCGGCAGGACCGTTACGCGCGCGACCGGATTCTTCGCCCAATATGCAATCTCATCCTCGATGAATTGTTCACCGGGGTGATACGGGTAGGCGTTGGTTAGCATGGCGATTCTCATGACTTTTAAACCATCCTCGTCATGAGAAAGTTCTTTTCGAAAATGATCGTCTTCATCGGGGTCAACTCGAAGTCGCTTCGGCGGTAACGCACGAAGCCAGTGCCTCCACAATGAAATTTTGTGTGTTTGCGTTGAGATAAGGTGACATGGGCAAACTCATCACCTCCTGCGCTGCCTCATCACAAAACGGCAGTCGGTACGCACCTCCATCGGCAAGAGCCGGCTGCTTGTAGAGGGGCAGTGGATAGTGCACTGCAGTCGGAACACCCGCCTCTAGGAGACGAGTGCGCAAGGCATCGCGGTTGTTCACGCGCACGGTGTATTGGGCCCAGGCGCTGGTGTTGTGTGGTTCGATCGTGGGCAAGATGATCGGGGCGATCTCGCCAAGCAGGCAATCATATTGGCTTGCTGCTTGGTGGCGCAGCGCCAATTCCTCATCGAGGATCTCAAGCTTTGGCAGAAGAATGGCGGCCTGCAGCGTATCCAGACGACTATTCACGCCTATGCGCGAGTGGTGGTAGCGCCGATCCTGACCATGCCTGGCGATCAGGCGCGCAACTTTCGCCAGTGCGCCATCACAGGTAAAGATCGCGCCGCCATCGCCATAACAGCCTAATGGTTTGCTGGGGAAGAAGCTGGTGCATGCCATCGTGCTGAGATTGCAACTCTTGCGCCCCTTGTAGGTTGCACCAAAACTCTGCGCAGCGTCCTCAATGACGGCAACGCCACGCTTTTGCGCGATGGCGTTTATGCCGTCGAAATCGGCGCATTGACCATAAAGCGACACCACGATGATCGCCTTGGTGCGCGGCGTGATGGCGGCTTCCAGCAGATCGGCATCAAGGTTGTAGGTTTTTAGGTCGATGTCTACATACACCGGCCTGGCTCCCAATACCGCTACCGACTCGGCTGTGGAAATGTGACTGAAGCCTGGCGTGATCACTTCATCGCCTGGACCCACGCCGAAAGACATGAGAGCGATCTGTAAAGCATCCGTGCCGTTAGCGACCGAGATGCAATGGAGCGCGCCGGAGTATGCGGCCAACTTTGCCTCCAGCTCGGAGACTTCAGGGCCAAGAATGTACTGGCCATGTGCCAGCACGCGGGCAATGCCGGCCTCGATCTTTTCCTTGATGCGAACTTGCTGCGCCTTGAGATCAATGAAGTCGATCATTCGCGTGGCTCCTCTTTGCAGAGCGTGCGGCCTCGTAATACGTAACGGATGCCGGTGTGCGGACAGACGTCTTCAGCGTGCCCCTCGAGGGGTAGCTTCAGACGTTCACCGAACTCACTCATCCAGCCAATTTGCCGTGCCGGCACGCCCACCATCAGCGCGTATGCGGGCACATCCCGGTTGATGACAGCGCCAGCGCCAATGAAGGCGAACTCGCCGATGGTCACGCCACAGACGATGGTGCAGTTTGCGCCGAGCGTAGCTCCCCTGTTGACCAGTGTGTCGCGGTATTCGTTCTTTCGATCGATCAGCGAGCGCGGGGAATAGACGTTGGTGAACACCATGCTTGGCCCACAGAAGACGGCTTCTTTCAGTGTGACGTTGTCGTACACCGACACGTTGTTCTGAATCTTGCAAAGATCACCGATCACGACCTTGTTACCGACAAACACGTTCTGTCCGAGCGAGACACCTTTGCCGATGCGGGCGCCGCCGCATACGTGAACGAAATGCCATATGCGCGAGCCTTCGCCGATTTGGGCGCCTTCGTCGACGATGGCGGATGGGTGTTTGTAGTAGTCCATATCGTTCACTATTTCCTCAAGAACGGATGACCGTTGTCTGTAGCAGGAACTATTTTGCTTGTGCGAATCGCGGCAACGGTTTCGATGGCGGTGCGGTTCTCTTCCAAGCTAAACCCTCGACCAGCGAGGATTTCCTCATAGCTACGATTATGCAGATCCGTAAAGCCGCCGGAAAATTCGATCTCCTCATCGCCCACGGTGATCGACCGGAAAGTGCGTTGACCGCTTTCACGTTGCGCGAGAGGTACGTCTTCGATATCTACGGACAGGAACCAGCGAACGCGCGCATTCTCGTATTCCAAATAGCCGGCCGCCTTTGTGTCGCTGTACAAATGCACCTCGTTGGTTTGCAGCGCGCCAAAAATGTAGTGCAGCATGTCGAAGAAATGCACACCGATATTGGTCGCTATGCCGCCGGACTTTTTCGAATCGCCCTTCCAGCTCTGGAGATACCAATGACCGCGTGAGGTGATATAGGCAAGATTCACCTCATGCTTGCTGTTGCCTTGCTTGTTCTGAACCTTATCGCGCAAGGCGATGATTGCCGGGTGAAGGCGAAGTTGCAGGATGGAACTGACCTTCTTGCCGGTTTCGCGTTCGATCTCCTGCAAACTATCGATATTCCACGGATTGAGCACCAAAGGCTTCTCGCAAATTGCGTGAGCGCCGGACCGCAAGGCAAAACGCACGTGCGAGTCATGCAGGTAATTGGGCGAGCAAATCGAAACGTAATCGATCTTGCCGCCGTTTTTGGCACGCCTACGCATGTCGACGTGCCTATCAAAGCGTTCGAATTCAGTGAAGAAATCGGCATCGGGAAAGTGGCTATCGATGATGCCGACGGAATCATTCGGGTCCAAGGCAGCCACGAGCCGGTTGCCGGTAGCCTTGATCGCCTGCATGTGGCGTGGCGCGATGTAGCCGGCTGCGCCGACAAGCGCAAAGTTCTTGATGGTAGAAGACATAGAACCGCTCCCGATCTGGCGTAATCCCGGACATCACTGGAGATACGAATGGCGCCGCAGCACAATCGACATCGCGTATTCACTCAGCGGTTTGTTGCCCGCTTCTGCACGAACGACACGCCGAAGAATCCCGCTTGGTTCGGAGTGGCGGGTCGACCCGCGCGTGTTGCAGATCGTCAGAATCTGTTCCTCTACGTGTTTTGGTTTATGTACTGTTCTCATGAAGTCGCCGCATCGACAGCGTAGTAGGCATACGAGTAATAACCCGAGCTGCGCTTCTCCACGGCATTGAAAATGGCACCCTTGATCACGACGCCGTTTTGCTCAAAGCGCTGCTTGGCCAAGTTGAGTTCGCGCGGTTGATTGACACCAAAACGTGCCACCAGCAAACCGGTGCCGGAGTGATTACCGATAATGGCCGCATCGGTTACCGCCAGAATGGGCGGCGTATCGATGATGATAAGGTCGTACTTCGGCTTCAGGTGATCGAGCAGCATCGAGAATCGGGCGTTCATCAGAAGCTCGGAAGGGTTCGGCGGAATCCTGCCGCGGCCGATGAAATGCAAATTGTTGTTCAACGGCGCTATCGGTCGTATCGCCTCCATCACCTCGGCCTGGCCGGAAATCAATTCCGAAAGACCGGTCTCGGCCTTACCGCCCACCACCGAGTGCAGCGTACCCATGCGCAAATCGCCGTCGATCAGCAGCACCCTTTGCCCACTTTGTGCGACAACCGCGGCGAGATTGGCGGCGACGAAGGTTTTTCCGGTATTCGGGCTTGCACCGGAGATCATGAGCACATTGTTTTTTGCTTCCAGGCGCGCGAAATGCAGACTGGTTCGCAAACTTCGCAACGCTTCGGCAGCGAGATCCGCAGGTGCATCGGTAACAAGCAAGTGCTGTCTGGTGTCTCCACGACTTCGCTTGCCTTCCAGCGCAACCTCCCGCGGGCTGACCGGGATGGTGGCGTACACCGGCAACCCCAGATTCTCGATAACGGCAGGGTCCTCGATGCCGCGATTGAGCACCTGCCGGATGAATACATACATGAGGGCTACCATGCCGCCGAGGACGGTGCCCCCAAGCACTACGATGATTTTTTTCGGCCACGCCGGATCGGTAATATCCACCGCCGCACTGTCGACGACGCGCACGTTACCGACGGTGCCCGCGCGTGCGATATCCAACTGCTGGGCCTGGTTCAGCAAGTTTTGATAGGTTTGATTGCTCACCTGTACATCGCTGTTGAGCTTCAATAGCGTCTTCTGCGTATCCGGCAAACCACCGATTTGCTTGTCGATCGCTGTTTTTTTTCCTTCCAATTCGCCTATCTGCTTCATCAACGCTCTATACGCTGGATGCTCCGGCGTAAATTGGCGTTGCATATCCGCCTGCTGCAGGCGCAATTGCTCAAGGTTGGTTTCGATGGAAACGTTCTGATTCAACAAACTTTGAGTCTGCAGGTTGACATCGACGGAATGCGCTTGGTTCTGAAAAGCATTGAGTGCCTCCGTCGCTTTTTCCAATTCCAGACGCACATTCGGCAACTGCTCTTTGACAAATTTCAGGCTGTTTGTCGCCTCCGCGGAATTGCGATCGACATCTTGCCGCACATAAAGCTCACCCACCTTTCCGAGCAGATTGGCAGCCAGCTTGGGGTCGGCATTGTTATAGGTCATCCTGAGAATGCCGGAGTCTTTGCCCTCTTCCTTGACGTCGATCTTCTTCTGCAGACTGTTAATCACCGTCAAATCGCGATGGCGAAAGACATGGAAACGCGTACCGGGATTGGCAGTTAGCGTCTTCACCTGGATGTTTACACCATGACCGCTGGAGGATTGCCCCACCCGGCCGATAACCAGCACGTTGTGATCGTCATCTTGCAGAACGTAGATGCCGTCTTCTCCGGCGGTCAATTGCAACGGTTTGTCCAACAGATCGTCGGGAACATCCAGCTGAAAAATATCCAACTTCGCGCCGCCCCAGTCATATCCGGCCAAGCCGAATAGAGCGGGGGCGACCTTGCCGGGATTTTTTGCAGCGTAGTGACGGGCGATGAAATCGCCAAACATCGGAAGGCGGCGCGGGCTGGCCTGAATCGTGAGGTTTAGCTTACTCACCGCTGCGCCGACGACCATGCGCGAAGTGATCAGATCCGATTCCGTGGTCGCCACAGGGCTTTCAGCGCTCAATGTCTGCGTAAGTGCACTCAACCCCGGCAAGTCCGGCACCTTCTGTTCGACCTGCACCATCGCGCTAGCCTGATAGATCGGCGTGGCCAACACCGCGTAGACGACGCTAAGCGCGACAAACACAGCAGTGATGATGATGATTCGCCACTTGTTATCTTTGAGCGTACCGAGCATTTCGCTCAGTTCAATTTCACCATCACGCTCACCGTCGCGCTGCAAAGGGATTTGAGTAGTGAACATGAGCGTGATCAATCCATCAACTTAGAGGAAAAGGGAATCACAAATAGGCCGCCCAGCTTTCAACGCCGCCCATGATCATTTCGTAAACGCGCTCGAATACGGATCGCGATTGGCCGTAGGGATCAGGAACGTCGCGCCCACCCAACCACTTGTCGAGCAGGTAAACCTTGCCACGCGCCTCGGGCGCAAGCTGGACTATCGCGTCGACGTGGTTCTTTTCCATGCCAAGCACGAGATCGGCTTGAAGCAACATGGAAGACGTGAGTTGATGAGCACGATGCGACGTACCATCGACACCGCTTTCGTTCAGAAGCCGCAGGACGGTCGCATCCATCGGCTTGCCGGCAAGCGCGACGAGCCCCGCGCTGCATGACTCAATGCCGCGCGCGCCCATCCGCTCTCGAAACAGGTATTCGGCCGCTGGACTGCGGCAGATATTGCCCATGCAAACGATCAATATCCGTTGGAACACGATGCTGGCACACTCCCGGACGTAGGCTAATCGGCGCCATTGAAGACGCCAGTGATTGAAGCCCCCTGTCCGATCTGGAATCGCATATATGAATGGATTCCAGAATCGCGTTACTAGCAATGCTGGGCTACACGATCTCCTAAAACCAAAGGATTGTTGCTACACAAACATGGAACAGTACGCGTCAAAGCAAGACATCAAATCTTTTTTCATCATTGCATGATCGAATTGCCTGACAGTGAACCTTAGCGAAACGATTAGCGCACTGACATCGCGTAGCAACATCACTTAGATCACGTGACAGTCGCGAGACAAAAAGAGATTTGTACGCGCACAGCGCGTAAATTTAGGAATCGAAATAAACACATCGACTAGACGAATATTCTTCAGATAACTGCAAGTAATCACGATTTACGATCGATTTATATTTATCAAATTATCGTGGAGAGATTCGACCGATCACCCACGGCAACGAATTTGGCCAGATCGCGCGACGGGTCGACATCGGCACCACGCAGCACAACAACGTGATATGCCAGTGACTGTAGTGGCACAGTGAAGACGGTGGGCGCGATGAATTCACCGCTTGCGTCAATGCGCAGAATGCAACGACGCACCGTGTTTCCCATACCACGATCAAGAAACAATGCATGACGGTGACGGATAAAACGTTCAGCAAGTTGGATGACTTGTGGCTCGATTTGTAACGCTTCATCGATGGCGCGTAGCAAACGTTGAAGTTTCGCACACAACGTGTCGTAACGTGTTGCGTCCAAATCCTGTTGTTTTACGAGATGCAGCGTCAGCAACGCCAAAGCGACGAGCTGAGTTGTAAAAGCTTTGACGGAAGCGACGCCGATTTCGGGAGCCACCCGCGTCATCGGCTTCAGGTCGGCTTCGCGTACCACGGAGGATCCGGGTACGTTGCAAATAGTCTGCGTGCCAAGATAACCGCAGAGATGCGGCTCCCGCATGGCGGTGTATGCAATCGCTAGCGAATCATTGCGACTGACGGCTCAACCACGCCTCGGCCCGCTGCAGGTCGACGTCGGTATCAATGCCCGGTGGAAAGGGTTCGGGTGTAAGGCGCACCGCGATAGGGTAGCCGTGTTCCAACACGCGCAATTGCTCCAGCGACTCAGCCTGTTCCAGCGGCGTCCGAGACAAGCTGGTGTACTGCTGAAGAAATCCGGCGCGATAGGCGTAGATGCCGATGTGTCGAAGGAAGGCCAATCCTTCCGGCAGTGCATCCCGACTCTCTGCAAAAGCATCACGCGCCCATGGCAATGGAGCACGACTGAAATACATGGCGCGGCCGTTGGACGCGCGCACCAGTTTTACAACGTTCGGATCGAATAGCTCGTGCGCATCGGCGATCGGCGTTGCCAGCGTCGCCATCGGAGCATCGTCTTCGGCCAGTGCACGCGCTACTTCCTGGATACCTGCCGCGGGTGCAAAGGGTTCGTCGCCTTGTAGATTTACAACGATGGCATCGGCAGGCCAGCCATAGTGGGCGGCGCATTCGGCCAAACGGTCACTGCCGGAGGCATGGTCGCTGCGCGTCATGCATATGTCCACGCCCTGCCCGGCCAACGCATCGGCAATGCGGGAGTCGTCGACGGCCACAACAACCTGCGAAGCGCCCGCCAACAAGGCACGCTGCGCCACTCGCACGATCATCGGCACCCCTGCAATCGCACGCAATGGCTTGGCCGGCAGGCGTGTCGAGCCGTAACGGGCTGGGATGGCGACGATGAAGGCAGGTATGGCAGCGGACATGATGACCTCGTTGCAGACGCGCGCAAGCGTACCTGCAACCGCGTCCGCAGACGAGTTACCCGGCCGCCCTCAACGCAAACCCGCAACCGTTGGCAAGTTCAAGGAAACCAGGAAACGAGGTGGCGACATTGGCGCAATCGCGAACGGTGACCTCGCCTTGCGCAACCAGACCTGCTGCGGCAAAGCTCATGGCAATGCGGTGATCGCCATGGCTGTCCACGACTCCCGCATGGATGGCCCCACCATCGATAATCGCGCCATCCGGCGTTTCTTCGATGCGGACACCTAGCGCGCGCATGCCGGCGGCCATGGTGGCAATACGGTCGGATTCTTTCACGCGCAACTCGGCGGCGCCGCGGACAACGGTTCGCCCTTTTGCCACGGCCGCGGCGATAAACAACGCGGGGAACTCGTCGATCATATCGGGCACCAATGCTTCGGGCAGTTCGATGCCGTGCAAAGGAGCGTGGCGCACGACGAGATCGCCGACGGCTTCGCCCCCGCTTTCGCCTTGGTTTTCAGTACGAATGTCAGCACCCATCAACCGCAATGCTTCCAGCAACCCGGTGCGTCGTGGGTTGAGGCCAACCGCCGGCAGGCGCAGAGCCGAACCCGGCACGATGCTCGCTGCAACGAGGAAAAAAGCGGCTGACGAAAAGTCGGCAGGCACCACGACATCGGTCGCACGCAAGCGATGGCCGCCTTCCAACTTGGCGCGCCCAGGAGAAAATTCGATTGGCCAACCGAAGGCAGCCAGCATGCGCTCGGTGTAATCGCGCGTTGGGTGCGGCTCGATCACCTCCGTACTGCCTTCCGCATACAAACCCGCCAGTAACAACGCGGACTTGACCTGCGCGCTGGCCACCGGTAGCTCATAACGAATGCCGCGCAGCGTTCGGCCTCCTCGCACATGCAACGGCGGAAGGCCTTCCTGGCTGTCGATCTGCGCGCCCATGTTGGCGAGGGGATCGGTCACTCGCCGCATCGGACGTTTGGAGAGGGATTCGTCACCTATCAATGTGCTGTCGAAGGCCTGCCCGGCCAACAAACCGGTCAGCAAGCGCATCCCGGTGCCTGCGTTGCCACAATCGAGTGGATGGGGCGAGCCGCGTAATCCGTGCAGGCCGACACCATGCACAATGCGCTCACCGGCAGATGGCGCGTCGATGGAAACACCGAGCTGCGCCAGTACAGCTGCCGTGGCTCGCGTGTCTTCACCTTCGAGAAAACCGCGGATGTGCGACGTTCCCTCTGCAATGGCCGATAACATCATCGAGCGATGCGAGACCGACTTGTCGCCGGGTACGATCACGTTGCCTTGCAATGATGCCGCGGGACGACTGATCCAATCCAAACGCACCACACCGCTCATGGAAGCGCCACCGGGTAGGAACCCAGCACACGCACCTGCGTTGCGACGGGCCCCATATCTTTCAATGCCGCCTGCAACGGCGCGTCGTCGATATGACCGGAGACATCGATGAAAAACGCGTATTGCCACTTGCCGGTGTGCGCGGGGCGCGACTCGATGCGGTTCATGCTCACATCATGCTTGGCGAACGGGCTTAGCACGTCGTAAAGAGCGCCGGGCTTGTCGTTGACGGTAATCAGCAACGATGTGCGGTCGTTGCCTGAAGGCGGGAAAAGCGAGCGGCCGATCACCAGGAAACGCGTGGTGTTGTCGGCGCGATCCTCAATCGCGTTGGCCACGGTTTTAAGACCGTACACTTTGCCTGCCGTAGCACCTGCAATCGCGGCGGCGTCATCGGCATGCCGCGCCAGGCGCGCGCCTTCCGCATTACTTTGCACGGCGACGCATTCGGCATCGGGCAAATTGACACGCAGCCAAGTCTTGCATTGCTGTAGCGATTGCGCGTGTCCGTAGATGCGTTTGATGCCTTCCATCGATTCGCGTTGCGAAAGCAGGCATTGATGCACGCGCAATTCGACTTCGCCGCAAATACGCGCATCAGAAGTGAGAAACAAATCCAGCGTAACCTGGATCATGCCCTGACCGGAATTTTCCACCGGTACTACACCGAAATCCGCGTGACCGGCAGCAACTTCCTGAAACACTTCTTCGATGCTGCCCAATGGAAGACCATACGCTGCGTGGCCGAAGTGCTTACGCACCGCCTGCTCGCTGAAGGTGCCCTCGGGGCCGAGATACCCCACCTTGAGTGGATCTTCCTGCGCAAGGCAGGAGGACATGATCTCGCGAAACAACCGCACCATCTCCGTATCCGACAGCGGCCCATGATTGCGATCCACCACCATGCGTAGTACATGGGCCTCGCGCTCGGGGCGATAGTAGTCGATCGCTGAAAGCCCCTCGCCTTTTACGCGCGCCACTTCGCGTGCCCAATTAGCGCGTTCGGAGATCAGTTCCTGGATCTGCCGGTCGATGCTGTCGATGCGATCGCGCACCTGCAACAGCGATGACTTGGGGTCGTTCATGAGATGGATGTCCAAGCGTAAAGAAGTCTGAATTCAAGCCACATAGTGCCTGAAACCTGCCGAATTGTCCGTATCCGGCGTAACCGGTCAGCCGTGCCGGCTGGCGAAATCGCGCATAAATGCCACCAATACTTGTACCGCTTCCAGCGGCACGGCGTTGTAGAGCGATGCGCGCATGCCTCCGAGCGCCTTATGTCCCTTCAGCGCCAGCAGGCCGGCAGCCTCTGACTCCTCTAGGAAAAGCGCGTCGAGCTTGCTGTCGTGCAAGGTAAACGGCACGTTCATGCGCGATCGCACCGGCGGATCGATAGGGTTGCGATAGAAGCCTGCGGAACCATCGATGGTTCCGTACAGCAAAGCGGCCTTGGCGTTGTTGCGTTCGGCCATAGCCGTCAAACCGCCGCCTTCCTTCAACCACTCGAATGTCAGGCCGGCCAGATACCAGCCCCAGGTATTGGGCGTATTGAGCATCGAATCGTTAGCGGCGTGCTCGGCGTAGCGAAAGATCTTTGCCATCGGCCGACCTTGCCGTTGAAGCAAGTCACGTCGAATGATGATAAGCACGAGGCCGGAGGGGCCGATGTTCTTCTGTGCGCCGGCGTAAATCAGCCCGAAGCGACTGATATCGATGGGCCCGGACAAAATATCCGACGACATATCCGCGACCAACGGGACATCGCCTACGTTGGGGATGTCCTGGAACTCCACGCCGTGAATGGTCTCGTTGGTGGCGATGTGCACGTAAGCTGCGGAGGGATCGAGCTTCCAGGTATCGCGTGCCGGCATGCGCAGGTAGTTATCGGCTTTGCTGGTGGCCGCCACGTTCACGCGCACGTAGGTCGTCGCTTCGTTGGCTGCTTTCTCGCTCCAATGACCCGTGAGGATGTAGTCGGCACTGTCGCCTTCGCGTGCCAGGTTCATGGGGATCTGCGCAAAGTGTTGAGTTGCTCCACCTTGCTCGAATAACACGGCGTAATCAGATGGAATACGCATCAGCTCGCGCAGATCGGCCTCAACCTGCGCGGCCATCGCGATAAAGCGTTTGCCACGATGGGATTGCTCCATCACGGAGGCGCCGCTGCCGTTCCAGTCCAGCAATTCGCGCTGCGCGCGTTCGAGCACCGGCAATGGGATTGCCGCCGGACCTGCGCTGAAATTCCATACCCTGCTCACGCACCGTTTCCCGTCGAGGATGATCGATGCATTATGCCGCGCCGCAGCAACACATCGTCAACGGGACGCAAGGCAAACGTCTCGGATTTGTCAGAAATGCACGAACAAGAGCAAGGCAATGCCGAGGGCGAGCACCGCCGCCGTGACGATAAGCCACCAGACTTCGCCGCGCGGACCGGCGGTATCTTCCGGCAACGGCGCGGGCGCAGGCGCGGGCATGACGATTTCCGGTTCGGGCTCAAGGCCCGGAGCATCGACCAGGAAGCGATGCATGCCAATGCCGATTTGATCGCCAGGCAAAAGTACCGTCTGCTGTGCGATAACGCCGTTCACCCGTACCGGATAACGTGATTCGTCCGCTTGCCCGGTTTCGAGTCGCAACTGACCGTCGCGCCAGAAAATCGCTAAAGAGGCCATTTCGCCTTGCGGAAGATCGAGTGGCAAACGGCCTTGCGGACCGAGCTCCAAATGATCGGCTACAGATAGCACGTGCCCGGAAAGCGGCCCCGCTACGGCTCGCAGTGCGACAGTGCAGCGGTCTTGCTCAGGCACGGTCGGCGACGAGCGCCCCTCTGGCGTATCGTCCGCGCAAAGCAGCATGCGGCAATCGCCGACGCTCAACATATCGCCAGGACGCAGGATGGCGTGCTCACGCACTGGCCGTGCGTTGACGTACACGCGCGTGGCATCGGGCAGCACCTCGAGCACCCAGCCGCGACGATCCAGGCGAATGCGAAGGTGATGAGGCGCCGCCTGGCCGGCAGCAAGTATCAAGTCGTTGTCGGGCTCACTGCCGATACGCAGCAGTGCTCGGCTCCAAGGGAAACCCGCGCGGGTGGATTGAGGAAACTCGATGCGCATGAATTGACCAACAGCGTGACGGCGCGACTCTATCAGAAGCGTAAGAACTATCGGCAGATATAACCCTTTATGATGATCGGCCACTCCGACGAGCCAGACCATGCCCAGCATCGATATCCGCCGACCTCACCGCCTGTCCCAAGCCGAGGCCCATGCCGTGATCGATAAAGTGGCCGCGCGGATGCGTGAAAAATTTGACATCCATAGCCAATGGCAGGCTGAAACGCTGGCGTTCGAGCGCCCCGGCATCACCGGCAATATCTCCATCGGTAGCGATGAAATTCATGTGAGCGCCCGGCTGGGCATGTTGTTTTCCCCGCTCAAGGGAATGATCGAGCAAGAGATCCGGCGCAAGCTTGACGAGCACTTTGCTTAACGCTTCTTTGACCAAACCCGGATCCGTGGCATAATCGACGGCTTACGCAGCCATGGTGGCTCGCGCGAACGCCGGAACGCATGGCCAAAGACGACGTCATCGAAATGGAAGGTACGGTCCAAGAGACCCTGCCCAACACCATGTTTCGCGTGCAGCTGGAGAACGGGCACGTGATCACAGCTCATATCTCGGGCCGCATGCGCAAGCACTACATCCGCATCCTCACGGGCGACAAGGTCAAGGTGGAAATGACGCCTTACGACCTGACCAAGGGCCGCATTACGTACCGTATGAAGTAAACGGTACGTTTTACGCCCAATAAAAAGCCGCGCATTCGCGCGGCTTTTTTGTTTCCTGACGACGGGGTGCCTTAGGACACCGCAGCAGGCACAGGCTCTGCCGCCTCGGTATTCACCTGCAGCTCTCCTTCGCGCACGCTGAGCAGGACCTTGCCGCCTTCGGCCAGCTTGCCGAATAGCAGCTCGTCGGCCAGCACACGCTTGACCTTCTCCTGGATCACCCGGGCCATCGGGCGAGCGCCCATCTGCGGGTCGAACCCGTGCTCGGCCAGCCAGCGACGGGCATCCGCGTCGACATCCAGGCTCACGTGCTTCTCGCTGAGCTGCGATTCCAGCTCGATGAGGAACTTGTCGACCACGCGCAGGATGTGATCAAAGTCCAGCGCGTTGAACTGGATGATCGCGTCCAGGCGATTGCGGAATTCCGGCGTGAAACTGCGGCGTATCACTTCCATCGAATCCATCGAGTGATTCTGCTTCACGAAACCAATGCCGCGACGCGAGGCTTGCTGCGCACCGGCGTTGGTCGTCATCACCACCACCACGTTCTTGAAGTTCGCCTCGCGCCCATTGGTATCGGTGAGCACGCCGCGGTCCATGACCTGCAGCAGGATGTTGAACACATCCGGATGAGCCTTCTCGATTTCGTCCAGCAGCAGCACCGCGTGCGGATGCTTGGTCACCGCTTCGGTGAGCAGGCCGCCCTGATCGAAGCCGACATAACCTGGAGGTGCGCCGACCAGGCGCGACACCGAATGCGCTTCCATGTACTCGGACATGTCGAAGCGGATCATCTCGATACCCAGCTGCATCGCGAGCTGCTTGGTGACTTCGGTCTTGCCCACGCCGGTTGGACCGGCCAGCAGGAAACAACCGATCGGCTTGGAAGGATCAGCGAGGCCCGAGCGAGCCATCTTGATCGACGCCGCCAAGGCTTCGATCGCTGGATCCTGACCGAACACCACCATTTTCAGGTTGCGTTCCAGATTCTTCAGCACATCGCGATCGGATGCCGATACCTGCTTGGCCGGAATACGCGCCATCTTGGCGACGATGTATTCCACTTCAGGCACATCGACCTTGCCCGTGCGCTGATCGACCGGCAGCAGACGCTGGCGAGCGCCAGCCTCGTCGATCACGTCGATGGCTTTATCAGGCAGCAGTCGATCGGGAATATGCTTCACCGAGAGATCCACCGCCGCCTTAAGCGCCTCAACGGTGTAGGTCACGCTGTGGTGCTCTTCGAAGCGCGATTTCAGGCCCTTGAGGATCTCGAAGCTGTCGGCCACGGTGGGCTCGACCACGTCGATCTTCTGGAAGCGGCGAGCGAGCGCACGATCCTTTTCGAAGATGCCGCGAAATTCCTGGAACGTGGTGGAGCCGATGCAACGCAACTCACCCGAAGCCAGCATCGGCTTGATCAGATTGCTGGCGTCCATCGTGCCGCCCGACGCCGAACCGGCGCCGATAATGGTGTGGATTTCGTCGATGAACAGAATCGCACCGGTCTGCTTCTTCAGCTGTCCGATGACCGCTTTCAGACGCTTTTCGAAGTCACCACGATATTTGGTGCCCGCCACCAGCGCGCCCAGATCCAGCGCCCAGATGGTGGCGTTTTCCAATACCTCGGGCACTTCGCCGTCCACGATGCGCTTGGCCAACCCTTCCGCCAGCGCCGTTTTACCGACACCAGCCTCGCCCACATAGAGCGGATTGTTCTTGCGGCGGCGGCAAAGCACCTGGATAGTGCGCTCGATTTCGTCCTGGCGCCCGATCAGTGGATCGATCTTGCCTTCCAGCGCCAGCTCGTTGAGGTTGGAGGCATATTCGCTGAGCGGATTGCCCTTCCCTTCGCCACCTTCCTCCGACTCGCGCTCGGCGCCGCCGGGCATGCTGGAGGACGATTCGTCGCCGATCTTGGCGATGCCGTGGGAGATGTAATTGACCACATCCAAGCGCGTAATCTCCTGCTGATGCAGGAAATACACAGCATGGGAGTCCTTCTCGCCGAAAATGGCCACCAGCACGTTCGCGCCGGTTACTTCTTTCCGGCCGGACGACTGCACGTGGTAGACGGCGCGTTGCAGAACGCGCTGGAAACCTAGCGTGGGCTGGGTATCGCGCTCGTCGCCGTGCGGGAGCACTGGCACGGTCTCGGCGATGATTTTTTCCAATTCATGGGTCAGCCGCGGAAGATCCGCGCCGCAGGCTCGCAAGGCACCGAGCGCCGACTGGTTTTCGGTGAGCGCAAGCAGCAGGTGCTCCACGGTCATGAACTCGTGGCGCTGCTCGCGGGCCTGCTTGTAGCACTGGCCGATGGTGACTTCGAGATCCTTGCTGAACATCCGGACCTACTCCATTGCGATGATAGGCGGCTCTACCGCGTTGGAAGCAAAATGGGGGCCAAAAGAGACTGATCAATGTCTCCGTATGGATCAGACTCCTACACCTTTTCCATCGTGCATAACAGAGGATGCTGGTTGGCACGTGAATATTCGTTTACCTGGGTGACCTTTGTCTCGGCCACCTCACGGGTAAACACCCCGCACACACCCTTACCACGGGTATGTACGTGCAGCATGATCTGTACGGCTTTTTCCTGGTCCATACCGAAAAAGCTACGTAAGACCTCCACCACAAAATCCATCGGCGTGAAATCGTCGTTCAGCAGCAGCACCTGAAACAACGGTGGCCGCGCCACCTCGGGCTTCGATACTTCGACGGTAAGGCCATGTCCGCCACCATGTTCTTGTTCGGGTTCGTTCGCCATGCGTTCTTTTGGGCTCGTGCTCGTGCGACCGCAGTATACGCCTAGGCGGATTCTGCTCTCCGTCGATCGCCTTGATGTAATGGCACAATAACGCCATTTCCAGTGCCTGCCCCGGGCCATTCGATTCTTAGATGACAGAACCTGACCGTTCCAACGATATCTGGCGCCCGCACGTCACCGTGGCTTGCGTGGTGAACGACGGCGACCGCTACCTCATGGTCGAAGAGGAGGTCAACGGCCGCCTTGCCTACAATCAGCCAGCCGGGCACCTGGATGACCACGAGAGCCTGCAACACGCGGCGGTGCGCGAGACGCTGGAGGAAACCGGCTGGACGGTGGAGCTCACTCACCTGATCGGCGTGCATCAGTGGCGCAGCAGCGAGCACGGCGATGTCGTCGTGCGCTTCAGCTTTGCCGCCCGGCCGTTACGCCACAATCCCGACCAGCCACTGGATACGGGTATTCGTCGGGCGCTGTGGCTCACTCGCCGCGACATTGCAGACCTGGATCAACGCCTGCGTAGTCCCATGGTGCTGATGAGCATTGATGATTGGTTGGCCGGTCAGCGATTGCCGCTGTCGATCGTAGCCAACCTGATGCCCGGCGGCGGCACGCCATGAAAGTGATGCTTGGTATCTCGGGCGGCGTCGATTCATCGGTTGCCGCACTTCTGCTGCAACAGGCCGGCCACGAGGTCGAGGGCCTGTTTATGCAGAACTGGGAGGAAGACGACCGAAGCGGCCCCTGCACCACCGATGCCGACCGTAAGGACGCCGTCGCCGTCTGCGGCCAGCTGAGCATCCCCTTTCATGCTCGCAATTTCGCCGCTGAGTATTGGGATGGTGTGTTCGAGCACTTCCTCGCTGAGTACCGCGTCGGACGCACACCCAATCCGGATGTGCTGTGCAATCGCGAGATCAAGTTCAAGACTTTTCTCGACGAAGCGCGAGACCTGGGCGCAGAAAAAATCGCGACGGGACACTACGCAAGGGTGGATTGCGTCGATGGTCGCCATCGCCTGCTGCGTGCGATCGATGCAGGCAAGGATCAGACGTATTTCCTGCATGCATTGGGACAGCAGCAGTTGGCCGCTACGCTTTTTCCCGTGGGCGAGATCGAAAAATCACGGGTTCGCGACATGGCGCGCGAAGCTGCGCTGCCAACGCATGCCAAAAAGGATTCCACGGGCATTTGCTTTATCGGTGAGCGCGATTTTCGGCAGTTTTTGACACAATACATCCCAGCCCGCCCCGGCGAGATGCGCAGCCCTGACGGTCGTCTGATCGGCGAACATCAAGGCGTGATGTACTACACGCTGGGGCAGCGCAACGGACTGGGCATCGGCGGTCGCCAGAACGCAGGAGGCGAACCCTGGTACGTGGTGGGCAAGGACGTCGCGGCGAATGTGCTGTACGTCGCCCAGGGTGGCGAAAACGAATGGCTGCATTCAGAGCGCCTGGTCACCGAATCCCCTACCTGGGTAGCCGGCGCAGCACCCGTGGGAGAGTTCCGCTGCACGGCTAAGACGCGTTATCGCCAGCACGATCAGTCCTGTCTGGTGTCCATAGAGAAAGATCACCTCGACGTGCGTTTTGACGACCCTCAACGCGCGGTTACCCCCGGCCAATCGGTGGTGTTTTATAACGGCGACGAGTGTCTGGGCGGCGCCGTTATCGCTGCCACCGATGCCGTCTTCGGCGGCCTTCATGACCCAGCAACGAGAGCAACGCAGCGTGTTTAAAGCTTTTGTCATCAATGAGGAACGCGTGCTGGCCCTGGCCGGTGTATTCCAGGCGTCGGCGCTGGCCCAGCAGTTGGCCAACGAGGGGCGCTGCGATGATCTGGCGCTGGATGCCAGCTTGGCCAGCGTGTTCCGCATCGACGCGCCATCGGTCATCGGCGTATACGGCAACGTATCGGGCATCCGGCTCGGCTTGCGTACACTCATCGGGCAACTGGACGAAAGCAGCCGCGATATGGCGGTCACACGCATGGTAGTGACCATCATGCGCCTGGAACGCAGCCTCGCCCATCGCGCGGACCTGCTCGACGATCTGCAACAAGGCATCGTGGCGGCCAAACGGCAGGTCGAGCATTTCGGCCTGAATTCCCCACAAGTATTCAGCCGGCTCGCCGAGCTTTATGCCGGCTCGTTGTCTCCGCTGCGGCCGCGCGTCATGGTGACCGGCAATCCGCAGTGGCTCCAGCAACCTGCGCTGGTGGAACGGGTACGCGCCAGCTTGCTAGCGGCGGTGCGTTCGGCGGTCCTATGGCGGCAAATCGGCGGTCGACAGTGGCAGCTGCTGCTTCACCGTCGCCAATGCAGCATGCTTGCCCGCGGCCTGTTGACAGGCACGACGCTGGACAATCGCTGATACCTCTCGGGCGTCAGTGTAGTTTCAACAGCGGCCGCGTATTTCTTGCGATAAAGCTGCCGACCATGAGCCGAAAAGTCCGCCAACGGCCGTACAACACGGCTTGATGCATGCGGTACAACGAGGCGTAGAAAAAATGCGCCAGACCACCCTCAACCATTCGGTTCCCGAGCAAATTGCCGAATGTGTTGTACGAGGCCAGCGAAACCAGCGAGCCATGATCGTGATAGTGAAAATCGGGCAACGCCTTGCCTTCCAGCCTTAAGCGAAGGTTTCGGGTTAGCCATTCCGCTTGTTGATGCGCTGCTTGCGCTCGCGGCGGAACGTTACCGGGAGCATCGCCCAGCGGGCATGCGGCGCAATCACCGAACGCAAAAATGTTGTTGTCGCGTGTGGTCTGCAGCGTTGATCGAACCACCAGCTGGTCAATGTGGCTGCTTTCCAGGCCATCGAGCTCGTGCAAAAACGCCGGGGCACGGATGCCTGCGGCCCACACCATCATGTCTGCCTCGATCTTGTTTCCTTGCGCATCGAAAAAACCGTCCGCCTCTGCACGCTTCACCGCCGTGCCGGTCAATACTCGGATACCCAATTTGTTACGCAACTCTTTCTCGACGGATCTTCCGATGCTTTCTGGAAGCGCCGGAAGCAAGCGCGGGCCGGCTTCAACGAGTGTGATGTCCAGATCTTGCGATGAACGCTTAGGATCGCGGTAGTGCGCCAATTTGTGGTGCGTATCCTGCAATTCGGCACTGAGTTCGACACCGGTCGCGCCACCACCGATCACTGCGACACGCAACGTGTGCGATCCGCCTTTTGCCATGGCGGCAAGGCGACGCTCGAGCATTTCTTGGCGCAAGCGCTCGGCGTCCTGACGGGAGTCGAGAAAGATGCAGTAATCGCGAACGCCAGGTGTGCCGAAGTCGTTACATACGCTGCCGACAGCCATGACTAGCGTGTCGTAGGCCACGTCGGTCGATGGCACTTCATCGGGCGCGTAAGTGCCCTTCCAGCCCGCCAGTTTGATGATCCCAGCACGCCGATCCAGTCCAGTCATCCGACCATAGATGAAATCGAAGTGGTTCCATTTGGCTTGAGCGACGTAGCTGAGCTCGTCGGTGGCCGCGTCCAAGGAACCCGCCGCGACTTCGTGCAGCAAAGGCTTCCATACGTGGGTAAGGTTGCTGTCGACCAGCGTGATGCGGGCAACGCCAGTCCGACCCAACGTATTGCCCAGCCGTGTGGCCAGTTCAAGACCACCTGCGCCGCCTCCAACGATAACGATACGGTGCATCGGGAATCCCTAAAACCAATCAGGTGTCCGAAAAAACGCTACGCATGATCGATCAAACGCAGTCCTGGCCGTTGCTTGGCTAGCTTGCGCAACAGGTCGGCAAAGGCTTGCAGATCGCCGCGCCACGGTGAGGCTTCTCGCCAATACAACGCGATCTCCCGTCCTGGGGCTTGCCCTTTAATCTTGACCAGCACGATATCCGGCATGGATGCGAGGCGATCGTGCGCCAGCGCCGGAACTAGCGCGTGACCGCCGCGCAAAGTCACCAGCGCAGCGAGGCTCTCCAAGCTCACATCCTGCACATAGCCGTCGCCATCGGCGTGACTCTCTGCCATCAGGATGGCCTCGCCATCGTCGAGCTGATCCAACGCGACACTACGCTTGTCCGCCATCGGGTGGTCGGCGCGCAGTATCAGCTCCCAAGGTTCAAAGAACAGCGGACTCATCGTGATGCCGCTGACCGTCGGCGCGGGCGGCGCCAGTACGGCATCGAGCTCGCCCTCGTGCAGGCGTCGCAGCAAACCGCGCGGCTTGCCCTCGGAAAGACTCAGACGCGCGCCGGGGAAATGTTGCGGGAAAGGCTCGATGAGATGCGGCAGCAAATACGGTCCCAGCGATGCCGGCACGCCCAGTCGCAGTTCACCGCCAAAAGCCACCGCTCCGGCACGCGCAGCCTGTTGCAGGTGCTCGGCCGCCAGCAGCACCGCGTCGATCTGCTCCAAAAGACGCTGGCCGCCGGCCGTCGGCACGATGCGCCGCCCACCGCGCTCGAACAACGGAGCTCCCAGTGCCTGCTCCACCTTTTGTACTTGATGCGACAAGCCCGAAGGGCTGATGTGCATGGCGCGCGCCGCACTGTTGAAGCTGCCGTACCGATGCACCGCTTGCACCAGGGTGAGGTCGCGCAACGAAACTACTGACAATTGGGTAGAAATCATCCGTGCGCCCTGCAGTGCTTTTGCGAAGCATAAACGACGAAGCCCGGCACAGGGCCGGGCTTCGCGTTTTGCTTGCCTGATGATCAGGCTTCGACGGTATCGGCGACCTGTTTGAAGTCTTCGATCTTGTCGAAGTTCATGTACTGGTAGATCTTGTCGCCATTGGCATTGATCACCCCGATGTCGGTCATGTATTCCTGTTTGGTCGGGATGCGGCCCAGACGCGAGCAGATCGCGGCCAGCTCGGCCGAACCCAGGTATACGTTGGAGTTCTTGCCCAGGCGGTTCGGGAAGTTGCGAGTCGAGGTGGAGAACACTGTCGCGCCCTCGCGCACCTGCGCCTGGTTGCCCATGCACAGTGAGCAACCCGGCATTTCCATGCGTGCACCAGCGGTGCCCAGTACGCCGTAGTGACCTTCCTCGGTCAGCTGCTTTTGGTCCATCTTGGTCGGCGGAGCCACCCACAACTTGGTCGGGATATCGCGCTTGCCTTCCAGCAGTTTCGACGCGGCGCGGAAGTGACCGATGTTGGTCATGCACGAACCGATGAACACTTCGTCGATGGCAGCGCCGGCGACGTCGGACAGCGTCTTCACGTCATCCGGGTCGTTCGGGCAAGCCACGATGGGCTCATGCACATCGGCCAGATCGATCTCGATAACGGCGGCGTATTCGGCATCCGCATCGCGCTCCAGCAACTGTGGGTTGGCCAGCCACGCTTCCATCGCCTTGATACGACGATGCAGGCTGCGCGCATCCTGATAACCCTGCGCGATCATGTATTTCAGCAAGGTGATGTTCGAGTTGAGGTACTCGATGATCGGTTCCTTGTTGAGATGCACCGTGCAACCTGCGGCGGAACGCTCGGCGGATGCGTCGGACAGTTCGAACGCCTGCTCCACCTTGAGGTTCGGCAAGCCTTCGATTTCGAGGATGCGGCCGGAGAAGATGTTCTTCTTGCCCTGCTTGGCAACGGTCAGCAAACCATCTTTGATGGCGTACAGCGGAATCGCGTTGACCAGATCGCGCAGCGTCACGCCCGGCTGCAGTTCGCCCTTGAAGCGCACCAGCACGGATTCAGGCATATCGAGCGGCATCACACCCGTTGCCGCCGCGAAAGCGACCAGGCCGGAGCCGGCCGGGAACGAGATACCGATCGGGAAACGCGTGTGGCTGTCGCCACCGGTGCCGACGGTGTCGGGCAGCAGCATGCGATTGAGCCAGGAATGGATCACGCCATCGCCCGGACGCAGGCTGATGCCGCCACGCGTGGAGATGAAAGCCGGCAGCTCGTGGTGCGTTTTCACGTCGACGGGCTTCGGATACGCCGCGGTGTGACAGAACGACTGCATCACCAGGTCTGCCGAAAAGCCCAGGCAAGCCAGATCCTTCAGCTCATCGCGGGTCATCGGGCCAGTGGTGTCTTGCGAACCCACCGAGGTCATCTTCGGCTCGCAATAGGTACCCGGGCGCATGCCCTTTCCTTCCGGAAGACCGCAGGCACGGCCGACCATCTTCTGCGCCAGGGTGTAGCCCTTGCCGGTATCGGCTGGGTTCTGCGGCAGACGGAATAGGGTCGACGCCGGCAGGCCCAGCGCTTCGCGCGCCTTGGCAGTCAAGCCGCGACCAATGATCAACGGAATGCGGCCACCGGCGCGCACTTCGTCGAACAGCACGTCG
>JAATFF010000060.1 GCA_015655335.1 Lysobacterales bacterium
CGATGATGGCGATTCTCAGCGGTACGCTGAGTTGGCTGCCATCCGGCGTGAAGGCGGCGATCTTGCGCTCGACAATCGTCCACGGCTTGAAGATCGGCTTGCCGTCGCGCGTGCTATTTACGTTGGCGAGCACCAGCGGGTAGTGCGGACCTGCGCAGCCGTGCGAGAGGCTGCCGCCGTCTACATTCATCGGTGTGCCGGTGACCTGCGAGAGGAACGGCAGGCCGTAGTTGAATTCGTGATTGCCGATGGTGCCGCCGTCGTAGCCGATCGCGTCCATCGCCTTGTAAATCGCAAGTTCCTGCTCGCAGTCCACTTTCTGTACTTGCGCCTGGTAATCGGCCAGCACGCTGCCTTGGATGGTGTCGCCCGCATCGAACAGGAAGCTGTTGGTGAACTCGCTACGCGCCTTGCGTATCAGCGTCACGGTGCGCTCGAAACCCAGGGTGGGATCGGCCTTCTGCTTGTAGTAGTCGTAGCTGAGGACGTTGGAATGCAGGTCGGTGGTTTCCAGTACCGCGACGTCCGCGCGCAGCCCATCGGGAAGCTTCTGGGTCTGCGGGGTCTGGGGTGCATGCGGTTGGCTGGCGCAGCCGGCGAGCAAAAAGGCGGTGATAAGGGCGCAAACGCGGCAAGAACGGCGGGACATGGAGGGTTCCGGCTGGGGCGAACAGGGCATGAACCTAACAGATATGAATGACCATTCGCTGCCAACCCGATGGCCTAGTGGCGCTTCTTGACGATAAAAAGGCACTAAAATGACGCAACTTTGACAATCACAAAACGATGCGTCGTTCTACGAGGCGACGCCGTACGAGGGGGATCACGCACATGCCGTTGAATCTGTTTCGCGCATCGCGGAACCGCACGACTATGGTCTGCGCCTTGGCCTTCTTCGCCATCTGTGTCTGGGCAACGGCGTGGCAGGAGCCATTGCTGGAGCAACGCGTTTTCGTATTTGCGTTGATGTTGTGCGTGTTGAGCGTTGCATTGTTCGTGTTTGCGCGATTGGCCTTTGCACTTGTCCTCAGCGGCGGTTTGTTCTTGTTATTGCGCGCGATCACGGTGTTGAAGGAGGAGTATCTGGAATCGCCACTGATGCCGGCGGATTTCGTTTACTACGTGCGCTCCAGTTTGTTCGAGACGCTGCGGCGTTATCCGAATCTCTACAGCGTTGGCCTCTGCGTATGCATCGCCGTGCCCATCGTGCTGTGGCTGGCGTGGTATGGCGATCGGCGGCTTTTTACAGGGTTGCGCGCATGGCTACGAGCCTTGTTGCGCATCGGCGGTATGGCGCTTTGTGCGCTGGTGTTCTGGATCTGCTTGCTCCCTTCCGGCCCGTTCGCGCAGGTGCATGCGCGCGGTGTGTGGGACAAGATGTCCGACGATGCGGAGTTGACCAACTTCTTCGTCAACCTTCGTGATTCCACCGTGCATCTGCCCACGATGGCTAGCGACGATGCTGCCGAGCGCAACTGGCAGGCAACGGCGACCGATGTGCCGACGGCGATCGATCCGAGCCAATACCCGGACATCGTGCAGGTACTGGAAGAAAGCACGTTCGATCCCGCGCCATACACCCATTGCACCGTGCCCGAGTGCGACCTGGCGATGTTCAAATCCGATGCGCATACGCGCGGCACCGGCGTGATGCGCGTGCATACGTTCGGCGGTGGTACCTGGGTTAGCGAATTCGCGGCGCTCACCGGTATGCCGCAGGATATTTTCGGGCCCGGCGGTATGTACGCACCGTATGTACTGGCACCGCACGTGCGCAACGCGCTGCCGCAGTTGCTGCGTCGACTCGGCTATCTCACGGTGGCGATCTATCCGACCAACGGTACGTTTCTCAACGGACGCGATGCGTACAAGGCCTATGGTGTCGATCATTTTTACGGTGCAGGGGAACTCGGCCTCGACGATTGGGATGAAACCGACGCACAGATGTTCGCGGCGGCCAAACGCGTCTACGACAAGCTGAAGAAGCCGGGCCAACCGGTCTTCGTGATGATCCTCACGATCAATCAGCACGGACCGCACGATGATCCGATGTCGACATTGCCCAAACAGTTCCAGAACCTGCTGCAAGGTTTGCCGGCAGCCACCGCGCTGAACTTCGATACCTACCTGCAGCGCCTGCACGATTCGGATGCGGCGATGAAGGGGTTGGAACACGATTTCCTCGATCGCGCGCAACCGACGGTGCTGGTGCATTTTGGTGACCATCAGCCATCGTTCGACGATCTCATGCGAACGTTGCCTCGCACTTTGCCGCCGGCGTTGGTGCCGTATCAGGACTATCTGACCTACTACATGATCAAAAGCAACGTGCCCGGCGCGCCGCTGCCGACGTATCCGATGCTGGATATCGCACACTTGCCGGGAATGGTTTTGAAGGCCGCGGGATTGCCGATGGATCCGTATTTTTCCGCGTTGACTTCATTGCGGGAACGGTGCAACGGGCTTTACGCCGATTGTGCGGACAAGGAACTGGTGCAGTCGTATTACGCATGGATCTTCCATCGACTGCACGTGTATCAGTAACGGAAACGCTCAGCAGTAACGGTCGGCGAGCCGGTCGGTGGCGTCGATCAACACGTCCACAATGGCCGGCTCCGATGCCGCGTGCCCGGCCAATACAATGCGAAGATCCGCTTCGGGCCACACGGCCGCCAGATCGCACGCGTTCTTTGCCGGACAGATAATGTCGTAACGGCCGTGCACGATCACTGTCGGAATGTGACGCAGCTTCTCGACATCGCGCAACAACTGATTCGCTTCGAGGAAAGCGTGATTGCGAAAATAATGCGCTTCGATGCGTGCGAGGCTCAGTGCGACATCGGGCGCGGCGAAGCTCGCTTCGGTTTCCGGACTTTCTTCCAACGTGATGCCGCCGCCTTCCCAGGCGCCCCACGCTTGTGCGGCTTGCAGTCGCACGGTTTCGTTGTCGCTGGTTAATCGTTGCCAATACGCATCAAGCATGTTGCCGCGCTCTTCGATAGGTATGGTTGCTGCATAGCGTTGCCACTTCTCCGGCAAGATCCATGACGCGCCACCCTCTTCGTAATACCAGCGGATCTCCTCCGGTCTGCATAGAAAGATGCCGCGCAACACCAAGCCAAGCACGCGTTCGGGATGCGTCTGCGCATAGGCCAACGCCAACGTAGAGCCCCACGAACCGCCGAACACTACCCAGCGTTCGATGCCGAATTGTTCGCGGATCGTCTCGATGTCGGCGACCAGGTGCCACGTGGTGTTGTCGGTGAGATCGGCGAAGGGCGTGGAGCGTCCTGCGCCACGCTGGTCGAACAGCACAATGCGATAGCGCGCGGGATCGAAGAAACGTCGATGGTAAGGCGACAAACCCGCACCAGGGCCGCCATGCAAGAACACGACAGGCAATCCATCCGGATTGCCGCATTCTTCGACATAGAGCGTGTGGCCGCCGTCCACCGCAATCCGATGGGTGCGATAGGGTTCGATTTCGGGATACATCGTGCGCATGGTCAAGGTGTCCGGGAATGCGGGGAGATGAAGGCATGCTTCGTGACGCGGCGCCACGCGCACCTAGGTACAGCTGACGCCAAGCTTACCGTTTTGCCTAACGCCACCAAAACGCAAAAAGCGTTCATCGCGCATTAGCCCAATTCTCACGGCGCCCTCGTCATACTCGGGGCGTTTCCATGGTTGGCGCGGCTGGATGAGTGCGGGAAGTGCCGCTGGCTCGTTGCAGATGCTGCATGCCACGCATGGCGCAAAGGGGGAAGACCGGTGGTTTTCCCGTGATAGATATCGCAAAGGAGTGGTCGAGTGAGTAAGCAATATTCTTCCGGTTTGGCCATGGCCACAGGCTTGTGCGCAAGCATGCTGGCGCTGGCGGCCTGCAATCAGCAGGCGCCCAATACGGCCAATACACCGGCTTCCTCGGCCAGTGCGCCGGCGTCGTCCGGTAGCACCGCGGGGCCGCAGCAGGCCGCCTATACGCCGCCGACCGCCGATCAGCTTTATCAGATGGTCGCGCCAATCGCGCTTTTTCCGGACAAGCTTGTCGCGCAGGTATTGGCCGGCTCTACCTATCCGGATCAGATCACTGCAGCCGAGAACCTGCTAACCCAGAATCCAAATCTGAAAAGCGGCCTGCTGCAAGCGGCGGTGGAGCCGCAAAACTGGGATCCCAGCGTGAAAGGCTTGACGCAATTCCCGTCGGTGCTGAGCCAAATGGCGCAGAACGTTCAGTGGACGACGGCGCTGGGTCAAGCGTATGTCAACGATCCCACCGATGTGCTCAACGCCATCCAGGTGATGCGCCAGCGCGCGTCCGCGCAGGGCAATCTGCGCAGTTCGGCACAACAACAGGTCAGCACACAGCCGGCGCAGCAAGTGCAACAGAGCGAGGACGCGGGCGGATATGTCGAAAGCGGCAGCGCGCCGCCTGTTTATTCCGGCCCGGATGTCGTGCCTGCGCCGACTCAGGTGATTCAGATCGAGCCGGCACAATCGGATGCGGTCTATGTGCCTAGTTACGATCCGCAAACCGTCTATGGCGGCGAGGTGCCTTACTACCCCAGCTATCAATATGAGCAACCTTCATACAGCACCGGTGAAGTGGTAGCCGTAGGTGCCGTGGCATTTGGTGCCGCCATCGTGGTCGGTGCGTTGCTCGATAACCATCATGGCGGCTGGCATTCCTGGGGCATGAATTGGGGCGGTGGCGGTGGCGGCGGCGGATACAACGGCGGTGGTGGGCGTCATCCGGCGGTCGTTTACAACAACCAAACCTATGTGTCGCGTTCGACGACGGTGGTCAATCGATACACCAACGTCACCAACAACCGCTACAACACGGTCAACAACGTTAATAACGCGCGTAACGTCACAAACAACGTCAACAACAATCAAAACCAATTCAATCGCAACGTTGCCAACAACACGAACAACGCCAGGAACAACGTCGACAACCGGCAGTTCAACAACCACAACGTCGCCAACGCCAGTGCGCGGCCGCAGCAGCCGATGAGCGTGCCCAACTTCGGGCGTGCCGGGTATCCGTCGGCGGCGCCGCACGTTGCACAAGAGGCGCGCCCCGCCGCACCAGCAGCTCGCCCCGCGGCGGCGGCTCGGCAGAATCCGATGCATCCGCAGCCGAACCAGGCGGCCCCAGCGCGTCCGGCTTTTGCGCCGCATCCGCAGCCGTCGGTCGTCCATCAGCCGGCAGCGGCCGTCGCCCATCCGGCAGCGCAAGCACAGCCACACCCGGCGCCACACATGCAGCAACCGCACGTGCAGCAGGCTCCGCATCCGCAACCGGTAGCTCATCCCGCGCCTCAGGCACGTCCGCAATCCGCGCCGCGTCCCGCTCCAGCAGCACCAGCGCAACGGCCCGCGCCACACCCGCAGCCGCAGGCACATCCGGCGCCGCAGCAGCATCAGAACAACGCACACCAACCGCCGAAGAAAAAAGACGAATCGCATAACTGATGGAAAAGGTCTCTTTGCGCTTGCGCGCAAAGAGACCTTTTCAGCGGAGCAGTTGCGGTGATTGCGTGCGCAGCGAGGCGAACGAGCGTTGGATCGCTGCGTAAACCGTTGTTTCAATCCTGCGAGAGTGCGCGCGCCACATCCCACATCGCGCGCGTGATCGGACGATTCGCGTGCGGTGTCTGCAGCACGATCAACGTCGTGGTGCTAATGCTGGAGTGAATCTTCAGCAAACGATCGAGTACGGCTTCAAGATGGTTGATCGACATCGCCACCACGCGTAGCAACGCGGAATCTTCGCCCGCAAGGCGACGGCAATCGAGTACTTCCGGAACATCCGCCACAATGGTCCCGATGCGCGCACAGATGCCGCCGTCGCAGCGCAGTCGCACCATGGCATCAATACCGTAACCAAGTCGCTTCGGCTCAACCACGGCGCGGTATCCGGTGATAACGCCAGCCTCCTCCAGCCGCTTGACGCGTTCGGCCACCGCCGGTGCCGATAGCCGCACCTTGCGGCCCAACTCGGCATAGCCCGTGCGGGCATCGCGCTGCAGGGCCTCCAAAAGCTGCCAATCCTTGGCATCCCAATTGGGTTTCGATTCGTAGGTCATAGGCGTCAACTGATATTTCGATCCATGGCGAAACATGGGGATTGGCTATGGGTGCATTATTCCGCGGCAGACGTCTCAAGGCTAGGATTTCGCACATTCCTCCCCACGGAATTGACCCATGGACACCCACGAGCGCCTGGACGGGCGCGCCCTGATTTACATCGGTATTGCCTTGATCACGTGGTCGTCCGCGTATGCGGGGATCGCGTATGCCCTGGCGTCCTTCACCCCTGGCGAAGTGGCGTTGGCGCGGCTTGCGATCGGCTCTTTGTGTTTCGCGCTGCTGATGTGGGTGAAACGAGCGCCGCTACCGCAACGGAGCGATTGGGTGCAGCTTGCCGTGCTCGGCGTGATCGGCCTTACTGTGTATCACCTATGTCTCAACTATGCGGAAACGCGCATTGCCAGCGGTACGGCAGCGATCTTGATTGCGCTGGTGCCGGCGGCGACGGCTACGCTCTCCGCATTCTGGATAGGGGAGCGCATCAGCGCGCGCAGAATGGTCGGTCTGGGCGTCGCACTGTTTGGCGTGGTGATGGTGGTGGTGGCCAGCGGCAAGCAAGTGACATTTCAACCGATGGCGGCGTTGGTGTTGGTTAGCGTAATCGCATCGGCGATCTTCTTCGTCGGGCAGAAGCCGCTGTTTGCCCGCAACAACATGATCGGCGTTACCGCGTTTACGTTTTTTGCCGGCACGTTGGGCACCGTCCCCTTCGGGCTCGGCTTGCCGCAAGCGCTTGTCGTTGCGCCGTGGTCGCATATCGCCGCACTGCTTTGGCTGGGCATCGCGCCAAGCTTCGCCGGTTATCTCACATGGAATGCTGCTTTACGGCGTGCGTCGGCGTCGCAGGTTTCCAGTTTCATCTACTTCTCGCCGCCCATCGCGGTATTGATCGGCTGGGTGTGGTTGGGTGAGCGCCCCGGTTGGTTGACCTTGATCGGTGGCGCGATCACCGTCGGCGGCGTGGCACTGGCCAATGCGCGCCGCACCGTGCCGCCAAAGGCGATGCCGATGACGCCGGCAGCGGTTGAGCAAGGTTGCGAATCGTGACGTACATCCGTCGCGCGATGGCAAGAGGATACTGAAGCTTGGTAACGTTGCGGTGGGCCTGGCATCGATGAGATGTGCGTGATGCCCGTAGCCGCGACACGCCTTGATGCCGGATGTCTAATTGCGCTGTATCTTTTCGAGGGGAAATCCATGTACACGCTTTACATCGCCAACAGAAATTATTCGTCTTGGTCGCTGCGGCCGTGGATATTACTTAGCGAACTCGGCATTCCTTTCGAGGAGAAGCTCACGCCTTTTCAGCGTGGCACGTCATTGAACTGGACGGCATTCCGGAATTTCTCGCCCACCGGCAAAGTGCCCAGTCTGCACGATGGCGACATCACGGTATGGGACTCGTTGTCCATCGCCGAATACGTGGCGGAGCGTCATCCCGACGCGTGGCCTGCCGATCCTCGGGCACGTGCATGGGCCCGTAGCGCTGCGGCAGAAATGCACTCGGGGTTCGAGGCTTTGCGCTCGCACTGCCCGATGAATTGCGGCATTCGCCTGCAAATGAATGCTATGCCTGCGGCGTTGTCGCGCGATATCGCGCGACTGCAGGAGCTATGGAACGAAGGCTTCACGCAGTTTGGCGGCCCTTATCTCGCGGGCGCTGCGTTTACTGCTGTTGATGCGTTCTACGCGCCGGTTGTGTTTCGCATCCAAAGCTACAAGCTGTCTGTCGATGCTGCTGCGCAAGCCTATGTGCAGCGCATGCTCGCGCTTCCTTCCATGCAGCGCTGGTACGAAGCCGCGCTCAAAGAAAGCTGGCGCGATGCCGATCATGAAGAAGAGACGCTGCGCCAGGGTACGCTGCTGGAGGATTTGCGCGTGGCGTGATCAACGCCACGCACTGAAGCTCAGAGCTTGTACGCGCGATGGATCGCCACGATGCCGTTGCTGAGATTGCGCACTTCAACGCGTCCGAAACCGGCGCGTTCCATCATGCCTTTGAGCGTTTCCTGATCCGGATGTTTGCGGATCGATTCGGCAAGGTACTGGTAGCTATCTGCGTCGCCGGCAAACAATTTGCCCAGCTTCGGTAGTACCTGGAAAGAATGGAAATCGTAGAGCTTGCTGAAAAGCTCGCTCTGCACTTTCGAAAACTCCAGTACCAAGGCTCGACCGCCGGGCTTGAGCACGCGGCAGATGTCGGCTAGGGCTTTGTCCTTGTCCGTGACATTGCGCAGGCCGAACGCCATGGTGACCGCGTCGAAGCTGCTGTCGGAAAAAGGAAGTACCTCGGCGTTCAATTGCGTCCAACGCAGGCCCGAGACCAGGCCGCGGTCGGTCAAGCGGTCGCGGCCCACGTTGAGCATGGCGGCGTTGATATCGCCCACGACCACGTCGCCTTCTTCGCCCACCACTGGCTTGATCAACGCGGCGATATCGCCGGTGCCACCGGCTAGGTCCAGTACGCGATCGCCACGGCGAATGCCGCTCACGCCGACGAAATGACGCTTCCAGAGGCGATGGATGCCGAGCGACATCAGATCGTTCATCAGGTCGTAGTTGCGGGCGACCGAGGTGAAAACCTGGCCGACCAGTTTTTGCTTTTCCCCGACCGGAACGTCGCGGAAACCGAAGTGGGTAGTGGGCTGCTCGCTCATGCCGGCATGGTACAGGATGGCGGGTGCGGATAAGGCGGCCTTATCCGTCATATAGGCAACGCGAAGTAGCCTGATGGCCGCGGGCGGCGTAGCCTTCTCGCCGACGCAACCGCGTTGCCTAGCGAGATGGAAACATGAAACGTTCGAGCCTGCTGCTGTCCTGCGTTGTTGCCCTGCTTGGCTGTGCCACGGTGGCGGCTCAAAACGCCCCCGCGGTGATTACCGCTGCCGGCGCCTATCATCCGCTGCCCAAGGCCGCCTACCAGCCCGATCCCGCCGCTACCTATAAAGTCGTGTTTTCGTTGACCAAGGGCAGCGATAAACCGGATCAGATCAACCCGGGTCTTGAGCGCGTCGCGCGCACGGTCAATCTGTATGCCGCATCCGGTGTCGCGCTCGATCACCTTAAATTTGTCGCCGTAGCATCCGGTGCCGCGACCGACTTGGTGCTGGACGACGAGCACTACAAGGCGAAGTTCGGTACGGCCAATCCCAACCTTGCCGCCATCGCGCAGTTGCGCAAGGCCGGGGTGGATGTGGCCGTCTGCGGTCAGGCCATGGCCGAGCATCACTATCCCGCCGAATGGGCATCCAAGGACGTGACGCTTAGCCTCTCCGCGTTGACCACGATCACCGTACTGGAGCAGAAGGGCTACGCCCTGCTGCCGCTGTAACAACGGAGCCGACATGTCGCCACATTTGAACAGTTGCTGGCAACGTATGCTGCTGGCCGGGTGTCTTGCCGTTGTCTGCGGCGTCGCCAGTGCCTCGCAAGATAACTACCTGCCACCGTGGAATCCGCCGCCGAGCGGTGGCGTGTCTTTCGCGGTGCCACCGTTCGATGCCATTGCCGATCTGCACGGCGATATCGTCGATCCGCAGCTCACGGTGTTCTTCGCGGGTAATCAGTTCATGGTCGTGCATGATCTGGTCGAGGCGTTCAAGCAACGCTATCCACAATACCCGCGCATCTACGTGGAAACGTTGCCGCCGGGCATTCTCGCCAAGCAAATCGAAACCGGCTCGCTGGTCATGGGCAACCTGCGCATTGCGTTGAAGCCGGATATCTTCACCAACAGCAAAAGCTCGATCTCCGATCTGCAGAAGCAACACGGCTGGTTTGCCGACACCGTTGACTACGCGCGCAACCCGCTGGCGATCATGGTCGCGAAAGGCAATCCCAAGCACGTCGAAGGTCTGAAAGATCTAGGCCGCGCGGATGTGCGTGTGAGCATGCCCAACCCCGAGTGGGAAGGCATCGCCAAACAAATCGAGGCCAGCTATCGCAAGGCCGGCGGTGATGCGTTGGATCGCACCATCATGGACAGCAAGGTGAAGGACGGCAGCACTTATCTCACGCGCATCCATCACCGTGAATCGCCGCTGCGTGTGCTGCAGGGTGAATCGGATGCTGCACCGGTGTGGTCTACGGAAGTATATTTTCAGCAGCAAATCCTGCATCGTCCCGTGGAAACCATCGCGATTCCTGCAGATCAGAATGTGACGTCCACCTATACCGCTGCGCGTATGAAAGATGCGCCGCACGCGCAAGCTGCAAAAGATTTTCTTGCCTTCATGACATCCGCCGAGGCGCAGGGCATCTATCGCAAATACGGCTTCCAGCCGCCGCAGCCATGAACATGCTGCGTGCCGCGCTGATGATGTTGTGCGTGCTTGGTGCGTCCAGCGCACTGGCCGATACACTCAGCGGTGCAGTGCTGGCGCAGCAAGGCAATGGTCACGGCGTGGCGCCTTGCATGGCCTGCCACGGTGCCGATGGCGGCGGTCAGGCCGCAGCGGGCTTCCCGCGTTTGGCCGGTTTGTCGCAGGCCTATCTGCGCAAACAGCTGGATGATTTCGCCAACGGTTCACGCGTCAACGCGACCATGCAGCCGGTCGCGAGTGGATTGAGCGACACCGAGCGCGACGCCGTCGCCGAGTACTACAGCAAGCTGCCAACGCCGCCGGTGACGCCATCTCCCGCACCGAGCGGTGATATAGCGCAGGTCGGGCAGCGACTCGCGACACGCGGGCGCTGGTCGGATGCGCTGCCCGCTTGCGAACAATGCCACGGGCCCGGTGGCGTCGGCGTCGGCGATCACTTTCCACCACTTAGCGGGCAATCAGCCGTCTATCTATCCAACCAGTTGCATGCATGGCAGCAAGGTTCGCGCCGTAACGATCCTTTGCAACTCATGCAAAGCGTAAGCGGCAAATTGAGTGATGACGATGTCGCCGCGATCGGCGCGTGGTATGCCGCGCAAATGAACGTATCGCCGAAGGAGCAGCAGCCATGAAGAGGATGCGCCCTATCTTGATCGGTGCGGTGCTATTGCTGACAGCATGCGAACGCTCTGCGCCGCAGACGGCCGCTTCCTCGGCCCATGTTCCCGCGCCGGCGACATCCTCGACGAAAGTTACCGATCACTTTGTGCCGCCGCCGGAGTCCGCTATTCCTGGCGACGATTTCGGCAAGCAAGTTGCGTTGGGGCGACAGATCTTTATCGATCCGGGTCATTACGCGAAAGCCTACGTCGGCAATCAACTCAGTTGCGAAAACTGTCACCTCGATGCAGGGCGACTCGCAAACTCCGCGCCATTGTGGGGCGCGTATCCGATGTATCCCGCTTATCGAAGCAAGAACCATCACGTCAACACATTCGCAGAGCGTTTGCAGGGTTGCTTCAACTACAGCATGAATGGCAAAGCGCCACCGCTCGGTGATCCCGTGCTCGTGGCGCTGGAAAGTTATGCGTACTGGATGTCGAAAGGCGAGCCGATCGGTACATCGCTACCCGGCCGCAGTTATCCCAAAGTGACCAAGCCCGCACTCGCGCCCGACTATGCGCGCGGCACGGCTGTGTTCAAACGCGACTGCGCGCTTTGCCACGGCGGCGACGGTCAAGGCCAGCAGGCAGCGGGACGCACGGTATTTCCACCGCTGTGGGGGCCCCAGTCGTTCAACTGGGGCGCGGGCATGGAGCAGGTGAACAACGCCGCCGGCTTCATCAAAGCCAACATGCCGTTGGGTCGCGGCAATACGTTGACCGATCAGGATGCATGGGATGTCGCGTATTACATGGACGCCCACGAACGCCCACAGGACCCGCGCTTCAACGGCTCGATTCAGGCCACGCGTGCGGCGTATCACGACACGCCCGATTCGCTTTACGGCGTAGCGGTTAACGGCCAAACTTTAGGGCAGGGCACTGCGAAGCCTTAAGTATGAAATCACGGCTCGTCGGCAACTCGCAACAGCAACTTGCCGCGATTGCTACCCTCGAATAGTCTGTTTAATACCAAGGGCGCGTTCTCGAGTCCGTCTTCGATTGTCTCCTCCGCTTTGATTTTTCCGGTGGTGACCCAGCCGACCAGATCGTGCGTTGCCTTTTGAGTGTCGTGATAATCAAAGGCCAGGAAGCCGCGTACCGTCAGGCGTTTGACGATGATGATGCTGTAATCATCGCTGGGGCGTGTGCCGCTGGTGTAGTTGGCGATCTGCCCGCACAGCGCCACGCGGCCGCCGTTGACCATGCGCGACAACACCGCGCGCATCACCGGTCCACCGACGTTTTCGAAATTGACGTGTACGCCATCCGGCGTGGCGTCGACTAGCGCCTGCTTCCAGTTATCGGCTTTGTAGTCGACGGCGGCGTCGAAGCCCAGTTTGTCGACAAGATGTCTGCACTTGTCCTGGCCACCCGCGATGCCGACGACGTGCGCGCCGCGCAGTTTGCCGATCTGCCCTGCGATTGAACCGACCGAGCCTGCTGCCGCAGAAACGACCAACGTTTCGCCTGGCTGCACTGGCGCAATCTCGGTAAGACCGTAGTACGCCGTGATGCCGCTGAATCCGCATGCGCCGAGCAAAGTCGGCAGCGGCACCGACGGATGGGGCGGCAGCTTGACGTAGTCCTTACGTCGGCGATCGTCGATGACCGCGTAGTCTTGCCAGCCCATCAAACCTTGCACGAGATCACCTTCTGCAAAGTGTGCGGATTTCGATGCGACCACACGACCCATGCCAAGGGCACGCATCACTTCACCTATTGCGACTGGCGGCATGTATTGCGGGATGTCGCTCATCCACACGCGGTTGGTAGGATCCATCGAGATGTAGAGCACGCGCACGAGAAATTCACCGTCCTTGAGTTCCGGAACGGGGTGCTCTTGCAGATCGAAGTCGTCGCGCTTGACCAATCCTTCGGGGCGAGTCTTCAGGCGCAGCTGGCGATTGATAAGGGACATAGCGAATAACCTATGAGGAGAGGGCGTTCAGACGGCGCAAGCGCCGCCATCGATCACGAGCTCGGCGGCGGTAACGTAGCGGCTTTCGTCGGAGGCAAGGTATAGCACGGCGTAGGCGACGTCATCGGGTTCGCCGAGGCGGCGCATGGGAATACCGCGCGTCAGCTTGCGCGTAGCTTCTTCTTCACCGAGCGATGCGAAGAACGGTGCCACGATGCCGGTACGGATAAATGCCGGATGGATCGAGTTGCAACGCACATCGATTTTCTGTCGTGCACAATCCACGGCCACCGACTTGGTCAGCATCGCCACGGCGGCCTTTGAGGTGTTGTACGCGGTGTAATCCGGATCGGCCTTGAAAGCGGCGAGCGAGGAGATGTTTACGATAGAGGCGGGCTGCTGTTGGCGGAGATACGGCAGTGAGTGCTTGCAGCCAAGCATGATGCTTTCCACGTTCACGCCCATCACGCGGCGCCATTCCTTCAATTCAATCTGCTCAACGCTGCCGAGTGAACCGATACCGGCATTGTTCACCAGCACGGACACGCCGCCCATGGCTTTGGCGGCTTCTTCCAGCAAGCGTTGCCAGGTCGCTTCGTCACGTACATCTTGCGCGGCCGACCATGCTATCTGCGTACCGAGGTCGCGATTGATATCCGCCGCAACGGCACTGACGGCCGCTTCGTCAATATCGGTGATGAATACCTTGGCACCATGCCGCGCAAGCATACGCGCGATAGCAGCGCCAAGACCGCCCGCTGCGCCGGTGACGAAAGCGCATTTGCCCGCGACGCGCTGCGCTGAAAGATGTGTCATGGAAATGTCCTTGAGTTCAAACGCTGAGGTAGCCGCCATCGACATTCAGCACCGCACCGGTGGTGTACGACGCTGCATCGGAAGCGAGATAAAGCGCGGCGCCAGCCATTTCCGATGGTTGCGCCACGCGACGCATCGGTACATGCGCCAATGCGTTTTTGAGAATCGCCGGTGTGTTGACCAACACCGAGGCGAACTTGGTATCGGTCAGGCCGGGCAACAGTGCATTGCAGCGCACGCCGGATTCGGCGCATTCCACTGCGAACGCCTTGGTCATCGAAATCACAGCAGCTTTGGTGATCGAATAGATGCCTTGTTGCATGCCTGGCACCACACCGTTGACGGATGCGACGTTAACGATGGAACCACCGCCATTCTTGGCCATCAACCGTGCGCCATGCGTGGACATATAGAAGTAACCGCGAATGTTGACGTCCACGGTTTTCTGGAAGATCGACGGCTCTGTATCCAGAATGTGACCGAAGAAAGGATTGGTCGCCGCGTTGTTGACGAGGATGTCGAGCCGGCCGTGCTTCTGCGTGACCTGCGCGAACAACGCTTCAATCTGCTCAAGCTCGCCGATGTGGCAAGCGATGGCCTCGGCGGAGCCACCGGTGGCAGTGATCTCGTCGACCACGGTCTGACAATCGGCCTGTTTGCGGCTCGACACAATGGTATGCGCGCCGTGCGCAGCGAGCAGTTTGGCGATCTCGGCGCCGATGCCGCGGCTGGCGCCTGTCACGATGGCGATCTTGCCGGAGAGGTCGAAACTTGGCGTAGTGCTCATGATCGATAAATCCAGTGAAAGTAAAAAGCAGTCAGCGAAGGGTGACCAGGTGCTGATCGGTCGATCGCGCCAGATGTGGCCACGCGTTGTACGTAACGAGCGACACGCCACGCTTGCCCAAGCGCAGCTGCGTCGTGCTTGTATTCACCAGTGGCCAGCTGAGTTTGAACGTCTGCGCAGTGGGCGCATCGATCAGACTATTTACGAGCACGGCGATAGGACCACCCGAGGTGAAGGCCCAGATCGTTTTCGCATCCTGCGCGGCGAGCGTTTGCAAAGCTTGCCGCGTGCGGTCGCGGAAGTCTGTCCAGGTGAGTGAATAATCGGCATCGTGTGTGCCGTCGGTCCAGCGCACGATCGCGGCTTCGAACATCTGCTGGAAGGCGCGATGCGAATCCGTCGCCTGCTTCAGTTCGGCGCGTAGTGCGTCCGGTTCTGTCAGATCCGGGCGCAGGCGAGCTAGCAGTTCGTGGTGGTCGACCTCATCCAGTCCTTCCAGCTTAAGCAGGGAGCGGTCGAGGCCGGCGGCACTCAGCGCCAGTTCCGCTGTCCGCACGTGACGCTGCCGCGGACCTATGGCAACGACATCCGGTGTCGGACCGCAATCGGCCAACCACATGCCGAGCCGTCGTGATTGTTCCTCGCCCAGCGGCGACAGGCGATCGTAATCGGCAGCACGAAAGCTGGCTTGACCATGACGAATCAGCAGCAGGCTGCGCACGCTCACAGCACCGAGCGAGCGATGATGCGGCGACAGCGTTCACCCATGTAGTGCGCAGCCTGACCGAAGCCGGCAAATTGTGGCTGAGTGGTTTGACCTAGCGCGAAGCGACGATAGATCTGCTGGATGATCACCATCAGGCGGAACACGCCGAATACTTCGTAGAAATCGAAGTTGTCCACGCTACGGCCGGCGCGGCAACCGTAGTAGTCGATCACTTCGCGGCGCGTCAGCATGCCGGGAGCATTCGACGGTTGGCGACGGAACGATTGGAACGTTGCATCGTCATCCGCCTGCACCCAATAAGCTAGCGAGCCGCCTAGATCCATCAAGGGATCGCCGAGTGTCGCCATCTCCCAATCCAGCACGCCAATAATGCGCAGTGGTTGTTCGGGATCGAGCACGACGTTGTCGAAGCGGTAATCGTTGTGGATGACACAGGTGGCGTTGTCGTGCATGGGTTGTCTTTCGCTCAGCCAAGCAACCACGTCTTCGCAAGGATCGGTGCCCTCGACAGCGGCCTGGCGCCAGCGATCGCTCCAGCCAGAGACCTGTCGCGCGATGTAGCCTTCGCCCTTGCCGATGTGTTGTATGTCTGCGCTGGATGTATCGACCTGATGCAGTTCCACCAGGCGATCGACGAAGCTATGGCAGAGCGCGCGAACGCTATCGCTGTCCAGACCGAGATCTGCCGGTAGATCTCGGCGCAAAATGATGCCGCGTAATCTCTCCATCACGTAGAAGTGCTGGCCGATGACGGTCTCGTCTTCGCATGCGGCGAGAATCGTCGGTACAAAAGGGTAATGCGGCTTCAACGCAGTCATGACCTGCGCTTCGCGCAGCATGTCGTGCGCCGATTTTGCTTTGGCGCCACGGGGCGGTCGGCGCAAGACCAATTCGCGATTCGGATAGGCCAGCAGATAGGTGAGATTGGAAGCGCCGCCCGGAAACTGCGTGACTGTCGAGGCGCCTTGCAACCCTTCGATGTGCTGTTTGAGATAGGCATCCACGCGGACGACGTCGAACGCATCCTCGTCGCGCACGGCGCGTGCCTGATCCAAAGTACCGCTCATCGGAAAGACTCCATGCTGTCTTGTGCTTTGGATTCCAGCTTGGCGATGACGCCGCGATGCACTTCGTCCGGACCATCCGCCAGACGCAATATGCGTGCGTAGGCGAATAATTGCGTAAGCGGGAAATCGTCGGAGAGGCCGGCGCCACCATGAATCTGTATAGCGGTGTCGGCGGCGTGTTGCGCGACGGCGGGAACCACCACTTTGATCTGCGAGATCAAGCTCAACGCGGCCTTGGGGCCGTGCGTGTCGAGCGTCCACGCAGTCTTCAACGTCAGCAGGCGCGCCTGTTCGATGGCCATGCGCAAGTTCGCCACGATATCGGGATTACCGCCCAGTTCTGCCAACGGCTTGCCGAATGCCACACGCGAGCGAGCACGTTTGCACAGCAACGACAATGCACGTTCCGCCGCACCGATCGCGCGCATGCAATGGTGCACGCGTCCCGGCCCCAGCCTTCCTTGCGCGATCTCGAAGCCGCGACCCGGTCCGAGAATGATGTTGGCGATCGGCACGCGCACATCGGTAAAACTCAACTCGCCGTGTCCGGAAGGTTCGTCGTAGGTATGAAACACCGGCAGCATGCGTTCGATCTTCACGCCCGGAGCGTCAAGCGGACAGATCACCATCGCATGCCGTCGATACGGTTCGGCTTCCGGATGGCTGAGGCCCATGAAAATGACGAAGCGGCAATGCGGATGTCCGGCGCCGGTGGTCCACCATTTGCGGCCGTTGAGCACGACGTGATCGCCGTCGATGCGCGCAGTGGCCTGCATGTTGGTGGCGTCGGACGACGCCACGTCCGGTTCGGTCATGCCGAAGCCTGAGCGAATCTCGCCCGCCAGCAACGGCTTCAGCCAGCGCTCGCGCTGCTCATCGCTGCCGTAGCGATGCAGCACTTCCATGTTGCCGGTGTCCGGGGCGCTGCAGTTGAACACTTCGGGCGCGATGAACGAGTGGCCCATGATCTCTGCCAGCGGCGCGTAGTCCAGGTTGCTCAAGCCGGCGCCGTGTTCGGCGTCGGGCAAGAACAGATTCCATAGTCCGGCGGCGCGCGCCTTGTGCTTGAGCGTTTCCATGATCGCCGGCTGCCGCCATGCGCGATGATCGGCGCTTCCCGTCAGTTCGGCGGCGTAGACGGGCTCTGCCGGCACTACCTCATCGCGCATGAAGCGCGTAAGGCGTTCGATCAGGGCCTGGGTGCGTTCGGAAGGGGCGAAATCCATAGGCTTCTCTCCGGAATCCGTTCAGCCTACGCCCTTCGGAAGGGATTAATAAAATGAATATGTCTTATAGGTACATATCATTTTCATGCATGGGTTGACGTATCCTTGGGCGGACTCTGAAACCCTATCGCCGAGCCACCGAGAACACCGCGTCATGGATCGCACCGAGAGCCGTATCGACCTTAATTTGTTTCGCGTATTGGATGCGATCTATACCTATGGCGGCGTCAGCGCGGCGGCGCGCGTGCTGCACCTTACCCAGCCGGCTGTCACACATGCGTTGAAACGGTTGCGCGATCACCTGGGCGATCCGCTGTTCGTGCGCCAAGGCAACCGACTGCTGCCCACGGAGAAAGTGCGCACCATGATGCCTTCCGTGCAGGCGCATCTGGAGGGATTGCATGCCAGCGCGCATGCACAGCCACGATTCGATCCGGCGCGATTGGAGCTGGAATTCACGATCGGCTTTCGCGACATCCTGGAATCGATCGCGCTGCCGGCTTTATTCAAGCAAATCGAGCGGGAGGCACCGCATGTGCGCGTGGTAAGCCACCGTATTGCCGCCGTTGATGTCGAGCGCGAATTGCGGGCGGGAACCTTGAACCTCGTAGTCGATCGTCCTTTACGTGCCGGTGCGCAGATTGTGCGTCAGCATCTGGCGGACGAAACCTTGGTAGTGGTGATGCGTGTCGGCCATCCGCTGTCATCGCAGTTGAAGCGCAGCGACTATCTCGCCGCCCAACACGTGACGGTTTCGCCGCTTGGCGAGGCCAGCGCACTGGATATGCTGCTCAACCAGAGTGGTACCTTTCGTGAGGTTCGCCTGGTCTGTCAGCATTATTTTTCGGCGTGTCAAATCGCGTCGAGCACGGACTTGTTGATGACGGTGCCGCGCTCGTATGCGATCCATTTGTCCACGTTGTTGCCGATCGCGGTGTTGCCGTTGCCGATCAAGCTCAAAGCGATCCCGATACTTGCGTATTGGCATGCATCGACAAATGACGACCCCGCTCACGCATGGTTTCGGCAGTGCGTGGTCGATGCTATTGGCAGCGGCATTGCCGCGTGATGGGGCAGGCCGGCGTGTTTGTCGGCCGAAGAAAAGCTAGTCTTTCTCTTGGTCCACCGGCGCGTGTTCATGGTGCTCGGCTATCACGTGCCGCTCATGCAGCTCTTCGCTGGTATTGAGCACTTCGGCAGGTGCCTCCGGTGCGGTGTCCAGCTCGGGCGTACGCGCTGATTCTTTCTCGCTGTCGCCACCGGTGATCTTGAGAATCGAATGGCGCATTTCGCGGGCGAGAATCACGCGAGCATCGCGCACCATATCTTCCAGTGCGGCGTCGTAGTCGAGCTTGCCGTTGTCGTCGGTCCAAACCACACGACCTTCGCGCAACTTCTGGATAAAGCCACGGAACAGTGCTTTGTCGAAGAACTCTGGCGCAGACGGTTCGCTCAATAGGCTGAGGCGCTGCGCGGTAAGCGTGCAGACGTTTTCCAGCTCGGCTGAGGTGATCGTGTGCGGTCCGTTCTTCACCAAAGCGGCGATGGCGATGTAATAGCGCTCGAACGCCTGGATCAGGCTGCGCCCGATGACCTTGAGCTGATAAGCGGCGTCGTCCTGGCCGGGGCTGCGTTCCAGCACGCGGCCTTCGCCGGTGGATTCCAGCAAGCCGCGACGCACGAAGAAATCGATAGTCGCTTGCAGTTGCGCGCCGAAACCTTCGTTATCCCACGGCAGGAACAGCTCGCCTTGAATAAAGGGATAGATGATGCGGCCCAAGCGAAGAATCGAGGCGCGTGACATGCGGCGGTTGTTGAGGAAGCAACAGGCAACCCACGCGGCAGCAGCGGTGATGTGCAGCACATTGTTACGGAAGTAACTCAGCAACACCGCCTGTTCGCTTTCCACGGTGAGTACGTCGCCAAGAGGGTGACGCACGCGCGTGATCCAACCCATTTGTTCGCCGTAGCCGACGATCGCAGCCGGGTCCATGGGCGTAAGTGTCATGCGATCGGAATAGGGCAGCTCTTCGAGCAATGCCTTCATCAACTCCAGCTGCGCTAGCAGATCGTTTTCCGCCATCGCGTGCTTGGGCGTTGCCAGCAACGCGAGTGCAAGCAGGTTGATGGGATTGACGTCCGCAGCGCGATTGATATTGATCTGGATTTTTTCCGCCAGCTGGTCGACGACGGTGTTCAGCCATTCTGGCTTGGCATTCGGGTCGATCGTGGCTTCGCGCCAGTTGCTGGCCGCAGCGTCGAGCAGAGGATTGAGCTCGATCGGCTCGCCGAAGTTGAGCGCGACATGGCCATAGCGCTGGCGCAATACACCCAGGCCACGCAGCAGGCCGATCAGCGATTCTTTTTCTTTCGGTTTGCCGGAAAGCTCGCCGATATAGCTTTTGCCTTCCATCAACTTTTCGTAGCCGATGTAAACCGGCTGGAACAACACGGGGCGGCGCGGCGCGCGCAGATACGCACGCACGGTCATCGCCAACATGCCGGCGCGGGGCGCGAGCAGACGGCCGGTGCGCGAGCGTCCGCCTTCGATGAAGTATTCCATCGGCACGCCGCGATCGATCAACTGCGCGACGTATTCGTTGAACACCACCGGATACAGCGCATTGCCTTTGAAACTGCGGCGCAGGAAGAATGCGCCGCCGCGACGAAGGATGGGGCCGATCAGCGGCAGGTTGAGGTTCACGCCCGCCGCGATATGCGGCACGACCACGCCCGATACATGCAGCTGATAGGACATCAGCAGATAGTCGGCGTGGCTGCGGTGGCTGGGTGCGTAAACCACTTCGTAGCCGGGCGCGGCAGCGCGGGCTTTGTCGAAGTGGTGCATGGTGATGCCGTCGTATAGCTTGTTCCAGAAGTTGCGCAGCAGGAACGAGGCTGATCGCACCACCGGATGCGAGTAGTCGGCGGCGATCTCCATCGCCATTTTCTGCGCGCGCTCCCAGGATTTGCCGTAGCTGATGTTTTCCTTGGTGGCCGTGGTGGCGATGGCGGCGCGCACGGGTTCGGCGTTCAGCACCGCATCGACAACGGTACGGCGGTGCGAAAGGTCCGGCCCGATCACTGCCGCGCGAATACGACGGAAGTGGGTGCGCAGCACGCGCGCCATCTTGCGTGCGAAGCGTTCCGGACGAATGTCGCCTTCTTCGTTGAAGACCGCACGTAGCGATACCGGTGCGGAGAAGTGCACCACGGTGTCGCGGCCGTTGAGCAGCAACGCGAGCATGCGCCGGAAGCGGCCGACCATCACCCAGTTTTCCGAGAACAGTACGCTGAACCAGCCGCTTTCGCGCGTGGGTGCACGGCCGACGTAGATCGAGACTGGCACGATCTGGATATCGCGGTCGGGAAATCCTTCCAGTGAGCGCACGAGTTGGCCGAGCGGTTCGTTCGGCGAACGCTGACGATTGCGTCCGAATAACCAGCCGTCGCGACGTGCCAGCGCAAAGACCGAACGCCGCCGGCGCGTGTTGGGCAGCGGCTGCATCGGACTTGGTAGGCCGGCCTCGCGGCAGGCGCGGTCCAGGATCAGCGCATCGGAAAAACCGTCGCGCTCGATCACGTAGCAAACGGGCGCATCGCCCTGCAGCAAGCCGGCCGGTTCGGCCGGGTCGCGGCGGATGCGTACCCAGGGTTCAAGCAGGTGGCCTGCAAGGTTGAACCACCAGGGCGCGCGGCTGCGGTAGCTGGATTCCGCGGTCGTCATAGTCGGCATCTGCGTATTCTACCGTTACCGGCTTAAGTTCAAGGCTTTACCGGGAGCGTGCTGGCCGTGGACGTGCTGCTAGCCGGCGCAGGGGCGCTAGCTGCCGGTGCGGGCGCAGTACTGCTTGGGGCAGGTGCGGGATGCAGCAGCTGCTCATGCTGAGCGCGTTCGCTGTTGATCAGATCCTGGCTGTACCAGCGGCCATCGACCAGCAGCAGTTGCGAATCGGTACTGAGCGGCTTACCAAGCAGCGTGTAATCGACCTTCACGTGAGCTTGATGGTGATCGATGCCTACCGTGGTGACCTTCACCGAATCCAGGGTGTCGTCGACCGAAAGTCCGTAGATCGCCAGCAACTGCTTGATACCGCCGTATGCGGTCGAATACGCCTTCATCGCGGTATCGAAGTCCATGTTTTGCAGCTGGTCCGGGCTCTTGAGATCGAGCTGGCGTGTCGTGACCACCACCACGCCGACCGCCTGCTTGGCCTTGTCCTGATCGAACCACGGCGTCTGCTGAGCCCACGGCAGCAAGACGTTGAGCGCATCGCGGGCCTGCTGCTTCTGGTTTTCCGTCAGCGCCTTGTTCTGCGCGATGCCGGTGGTGAGGATGGCCTGGCCGATGCCGATCATCACGGGCAGCTGGTCGTGATACTGCTGGTCCATCTGCACCAGCTTCGGTTTCAGTTGGTCGTAGAGCGCGGTCTCCGCATTCGGAGCGGTGAGCTGCTGGATGGCGAGGGTGAAACGGGCGCGATCCTCATCTGTAATCGGACGCTGGTCGGGTCGCTGGTGCGGCCAGTCGGTACGCAGGTTGGCGTAGTCGGCGGGCGGAAGGGCGTGTTTCCAGAAGCCGGCAAAATCGCCGCTCTTGATGAGCGTCACAGATTGCTGCACGGCTGCTTCCGGGGTATCGCCTCCGGGCATGGCGGCGGTCTCTTCCTTGTTGTGGCAGGCGACCAATACGAGCATCGCCAGAAACAGCGCGATACGGCCAAGTGTCTGAAAACGCATGGAATATCTCACGTGAGAGGGCGGTGACTTGCCGACCTGGCAAGCGACGATACGGCGGCGCACGTCGGGTGCGCCGTGCATCTTAAAAGAAAACCCCACGGGCGTTGGGCCTCGCGGGGTCATGCCGGCAGTGCCGGAAGGGAAATGGCCATGCCTGCAGAAATTGGAGGTCAGCAGGATCCGGCGGATGCCATCATACGGGTCTGCTGAAGCTCAAGCAATACTTTAGATATAATCATCTAACTTATTGATATTTAATCAATCAATACGCAAGGCGTTGATCTTCTGTTGCCGCCGCTGGTCGCGCGGGGTGCCCCATTCGTTGTTGAACAACGCCGGCTCCCACGATCCATAGGTCGGATTGGGCAACACGAACCAGCGGCTGCCGATCCAACCCATATACGGCGCGATGGCCTGGGAGCGACCCGCTTCGGTATTGCTGAGCACGGTGACGAAATCGCCGAGCTGGTCGCCGAACTGCATCAGCACGCGATAGTGCTGGCTGACCAGCTGGCGGCGGCAGTTTTTCTCGGTGCCGACTTGATCGCAGTCGCGCAGGATGGTGCCCAGGCCCAAAAACGCCTGCGGACCGGAGACCGGGAAACCCACTTTTCGCAGGTTGTCGATGGTCGCTGTGTCCAGATCCTGCGCACGGTTGGAGATATAGATCACCGCGACGCCATGCTTGGCCGCGAATTGCGTAAACGCGACCGCACCGGGTAACGCACGCGCGTGTTCTTCCTTGCACCATGCAGCCCAGTCGGCTTCGTTGTACTCGCCGCCGTTGCGGACCAGTCGCGCCTGGTAGGGCGAGTTGTCGAGCACGGTTTCGTCGATATCCAGAATCACCGCTGGCTTCAGGCCCTTGTAAGGCGCGATGCGGTCGTCCTTGGGCAGCGCATCCCACTCCTTGTCCTTCAGCGCAGCAAGCAGTTGCGATTGCGCATTGCGGAAGGTTTCCAGATAGATGAGGTCGTGCTCGGGCGCGGTCTGTGTCCAGGCGACGGCGTTGAGATTGTCGTCGGCGGAGACAGCGGCCGGCGCAGGTGCGGCAACGTTAGCGGCGGCCGCTGGAGCGGAAGAGTGCGGCGCCTGACTGGCGCAACCGCAAAGCAGGAGCAACGAGCCCACGAGTACGGGCAAAGACTTGGACATGGAACACCCTGTGAAAGAAAAACGATGTCTGCAGAGCATGAGCGAAGTTTATGACAGACTTGCCGATATTCGGGTCAACCGCCAAGGCGATCACCGTGCCTGCACTCTTGGACTCCGTCCGCGGCGTTCGTGTCACCAGCTATATCCTGGCCGGTTTCGCACTGCTGCTGATGCTACTGCTGCGCTTGCTGCCTGCTTTATTCGCCGGCTTGTTGGTCTACGAATTGGTGCACGCGATGACGCCGCTGCTAGGGCGCCGCATTTCCGGCGAGCGTGCGCGCCTGGTCGTGGTGACGGTGCTCGGTGTCGTGGTGGTGGGTTTGCTGACACTGCTGGTGATCGGCCTCATCGGCTTCTTCCGCAACGAGATCGGCAATCCGGATCTGTTGTGGCAGCAGCAATTGATGCCCTTGGTTGAAAAAGCCCGGCAGCAGTTGCCAGCCGCGCTGACGGGCTGGTTGCCGGACAGCGTGGACGAATTGCGCGTGATGGCGTTGGACCTCACGCGCAAACATGCCTTGAGCTTGCAAATGGCCGGCAAGGAAACCGCACGTGTGCTGGTTCGCATCATCATCGGCCTGGTGCTTGGCGCGCTGGTGGCGCTTAATCGTGAGCGGCCGCCGCATCAGGTTGGCCCGTTGGCGGCGGCGCTAGGGGAGCGCTGTCAGCACTTGGCCGAAGCCTTCCACAACATCGTATTTGCGCAGATCAAGATTTCGCTGATCAACACCGTGGCAACCGCGATCTTTCTGCTTGGCGTGCTCCCCTTGATGGGTATTCACGTGCCGCTGTCCAAGACGCTGGTGGTGGTCACGTTCCTCGCGGGTTTGCTGCCGGTGATCGGCAATCTGATTTCCAACACGGCGGTAACGATCGCTGCGCTATCGGTATCGGCGTGGGTGGCGGTGGCCGCGCTGGGCTTCCTGATCGTGATTCACAAGCTGGAGTATTTCCTCAACGCGCGCATCATCGGTACGCAGATCCGCGCTCGTTCGTGGGAGCTGCTGGTGGCGATGTTGGCGATGGAAGCGGCATTCGGATTGGCCGGGTTGATTGCCGCACCGATTTACTACGCGTATTTGAAGAGCGAGCTTGAGACCGAGGGCATGGTTTGAAGCTTTTCTTCCCGTATAAGCACGACAAATCGACTCCCTCCCCTGCGAAGTAGGGGAGGGTTGAGGTGGGGTTACACAGTCTTGCGCTGAGGCCAGTACGAGCTACCCCCTCCTAACCTCCCCCTACGATGTAGGGGGAGGGACAGGTGCCTAAGCCTTGGGCGCTAGAGGGTCTACTTCGCGCACTGCAGTCATCAGTGCTTCGTTCTCCACGACGTGATCCCAGGTATTGCCGTGAACCAATTGTTCCAGCGGAATACGTGCGCGCCAGCCGGCGATTTCAAGCTCCGGCCGCGGTAGAAATTCGCTGACGTGACCCAGGCACAAATAGGCCACCGGCTGCACATGCGCAGGCAGTCCCAATGTGGCGGCCAATTGCGCCGGATCGACGATGCTCACCCAGCCCACGCCGATGCCTTCGGCGCGCGCCGCAAGCCATAGATTCTGCACCGCAAGGCACGTGCTGAAGAGATCGGTCTCCAGCATGGTGTTGCGGCCGAGCACATGCGGGCCGCCGCGTTGGCGGTCGCAGGTGATGCAAAGATTGATCGGGCTATCGACGATGCCTTCCAGCTTCAGGCGGCGGTAGAGCGCGGCGCGTTCGTCCGTGTAGTGGACGGCCGCTTCGGCGTTGGCCTGGTCGTAAAGCGCTTTGACGGCGCGCTTTATCTCGATGCTGTCGATAACGAGAAAATCCCACGGCTGCATGAAACCGACCGAAGGAGCGTGATGCGCAGCGCGCAGCATGCGCGCGAGTACATCGGGCGCGATGGGATCGGGCAGAAACTGCGAGCGCACGTCGCGGCGCTCGCGAATGGCCCGATACAGCCCTTCGCGTTGCTCGTCCGGAAAACCGTGTGGGTTCATACCATCACCTCAGTTACCGGCCAGCATCGCTGCGATCTTTGCCATGTGCGACTCTGCCGTTTCGCGCACGGCTTCCTTATCCGCTTCGAGATCCTTGCCTTCCCAATGCAAGTCGTCCTGCGGCAGTTCGTGCAAAAAGCGGCTGGGTTGGTTGCTGTGCACTTCGCCGTAACGCTTGGTCTTGGATGACCACGACAGTGTTAGCAGTTCTTTGGCGCGCGTGATGCCCACGTACATCAAACGACGCTCCTCGTCGGTGCGTCCTTCGTCGATGGCGCCGTCATGCGGCAGCGTGCCTTCTTCGCAGCCGACGATGAAGACAAAGCGAAACTCCAGACCCTTGGCAGCGTGCAAGGTCATCATGCGCAAAGCATTGCCGGGTTCGTCGCGATCGGCATGACTCAACAGCGCCAATTGCGACGCCAGATCGCCCGCGCTGGTGCCACCCCTTTGCATGGCGCGAAACCAGTCGGCAAGTTCGCGCAGATTGCCCAGGCGGCGCTCGCGCAACGCGGCATCCGGAGTGCCAGTAGCGATGTGCGCGGCGTAGCTGGTGCGCGTCAGTATGCGTTCGACCAGATCGGCAGCACTCTCGTGCAGCGAAGCGCTGCGCAATTCATCCAGCAGATCGGAAAACGACGCCAGTGCGGCGGCGGGACGCGGGCTGAGCTGGCGCAACACGCCGTCGCTGCGTGTGGCATCGAGCAACGAGGTTTGGCGTGACTGTGCAAGCTGACCCAGTTTTTCCAGCGTCGTAGCACCGATTTCGCGCTTGGGTATGTTGACGACGCGCAGGAACGCAGCGTCGTCGCTGGGATTGGTCAAGAGGCGCAAGTAACACAGGAGATCTTTCACTTCCGCGCGATCGAGAAACGACAGTGCGCCAGTGAGGTGATACGGCACGCGTGCCAAGCGCAACGCCTTTTCCAAGGGACGCGCCTGAAAGTTGCCGCGATAAAGAATGGCCATGTCGTGCCAACGCACTTTGTGCTTTTCCGCCAACGTGGCGGCCATGCCGGCGATGCGTTCGGCTTCGTGCTCGCCATCCTTGCATTCGATGATGCGGATGGGTGCGCCTTCGGGATGTTCGCTCCACAGCTTCTTGGTATGCAGATGCGGGTTGTTGGCGATCAGCTGATTGGCGGCGCGCAAAATGCGTCGTCCGCAGCGGTAGTTCTGTTCCAGCTTGATCACGCGCAGGTTCGGCCAGTCTTTGCCGAGCTGATCGATATTTTCAGGGTTGGCGCCGCGCCAGGCGTAAATCGACTGATCGTCGTCACCCACGCAAGTGAAGTTACCGCGATCGCCGGAGAGTGCTTTCAGCAGACGGTATTGCGCGTCGTTGGTGTCTTGATATTCGTCCACCAATAAATAGCGCAGACGTTCGCGCCACGCGTTGCGGCATGCTTCGTCGCTCTCAAGGATGCGCAGCGGGAGTCGGATCAAATCGTCAAAATCGACCGCGTTGAACGCGGCCAGCCGCTGTTGATACAGCTCATAGATGGTAGCGGCATCCAGCTCGCGCGGACTGCGTGCGGCGGCTAGCGCTTCTTCCGGCGACAGGCCACTGCTCTTGGCGCGGCTGAGCAGATTGCGCAAGCCGAACAACACGTCGGACTTGGCGCCTTTGGGCGCCAGTTCCTTGACGATGTTTTCGCTGTCGTCGGCATCCAGCACCGAAAAGCCGCGGCGCAGCCCCGCGCGTTCGTGCTCGATCTGCAAAAACTTCAAGCCCAGCGCGTGGAAAGTGCAGACCGTGAGCGCTTGCGCGTCCTCCGCACTCACCAGCTTGCTGACACGCTCGCGCATTTCGCGCGCGGCCTTGTTGGTGAAGGTGATCGCCGCGATTTTCGAGGGAGCGAGCTTTCGCCGCTGCACCAGGTGCGCGATTTTTTGGGTGATCACCGACGTTTTTCCGGAGCCGGCGCCCGCGAGCACCAGCAGCGGGCTGTCGACGTGTTCGACAGCGGCCAATTGTTGGGGGTTGAGCATGCGGCAGGCGGATCGGTCAGCTGGGAACAGCGCAGTGAGGGATCGTAACAAACCGGCGGCTGGCGGAGCAGGCTTGCGGCCGATCCATCCAGATGGCAGCGGGTCGCGTTACCATGCCTCATTCCGCAGGACCGGCGCCCGTATGGCCAAGCTCTATTTCTATTACTCGGCAATGAATGCCGGCAAGACCACCAATCTGCTGCAAAGCGCTTACAACTACTACGAGCGCGGCATGCGCACGTTGATCCTGACCCCTGCGCTGGACAATCGCTATGGCGAGGGTGTGGTGGCTTCGCGCATCGGTCTGAGATCGCCGGCGCAACGTTTTACGGCCGATATTGACCTGTTGGCACTCGTACAGGCCGATATGGCCGCGCATGGCGCCTTGCATTGCGTATTCGTCGACGAAGCGCAGTTTTTGAGCAAGGCGCAGGTATGGCAGCTCAGCGATGTGGTCGATCAGCTGAACATTCCGGTGCTCGCTTACGGATTGCGCACGGATTTTCGCGGTGAGTTGTTCGAAGGCAGCCGCTACTTGCTTGCTTGGGCCGATAGCCTGGAAGAAATCAAGACGATCTGCCATACCGGCCGCAAGGCCAACATGGTGGTGCGCGTGGACGAGCAAGGCCGCGCTATTACCGAAGGGCCGCAGGTTGAGATCGGCGGCAATGAACGCTATGTCTCGGTGAGTCGCGCCGAGTTCAAGAAGATCACTCAAGGGCGCGGCCGCATCGAACTGAAGCAACCCGGCCTGCCGCTGGACGGCAAATCCTGATCCGGGCCGACGCCGTTACAAGGAAAAACGCATGAGCCTTCCGATTACTTATTTTCCCGCGTGGCAGCGGCCGCATTGGCAGCCCGGCGACGAGGAAATCATCTTGCAGTTCTACGTGTTCGGAGAGTTCAAGCCGATCCGCGTGCCCTCGGCAACCTACGGCAGCGACGGTCTGCCGGAAGAAGTCGAGCTGAGTAGCCATCACAACAGCGTGTTGCGCGAGTGGGAAGGCTATCCTTTGAAAGGGCCGTTGGGCGAGCTGTTCAAGAACGACTCGCCCGAGGCCTACGAAAAAGCCATCGCGGCGCCGCAAGTACTGGTGATACGCGGTCGCTTCAAAGACAGTTCCGATACGGGTTATCTGCGCGATACCTTCGGCGTGCTGGCCGGGCTACTCGATATTGGCGGCGTGGCGATTCTTGATCCGCAAATTCTTAGCCTGTTCGATGCCGATGAATGGCGTCGTCGTTATTTGATCAAGGACGGCGCGCCGCTGCGCAATCATTTGCTGATCTTGCGCGACGACGAAGAAGATTCCGATCGCTTGTGGATTCACACGCGTGGGTTGCGCAAGTTCGGTCGTCCCGACATCAGTTTGCATGATGTACCGGTTGAAGAAGCCGATCGCGCGGGTGCCCTATGCCAGCGGCTGCTCGAATTGCAGATGCTGGGTGCGCATTTTGTCGACGGGCAGACGCTGGATGTCTACGGTATGTTTGGCGGGCTTGTCGCCGAACTGGGTGGCGGTTATGACGATCCGCAATTCAACAACACTTACGTGTCGTTTTATTGGCCTGGCTAAGCCCTGGCGCCCGCGATCCGTCGTCCCGGCGAACGCCGGGACCCAGTGACTTACGCTCCTAAACCAAGACGCTAGGTGACCAGCTTTGCTGTTGTAAAGCGCCTCCGGCGTTCGCCGGGACGATGGATCTGATGCTGACAGTACTCTGTCGCACGTATCACTTCTGACAGCTCGGGCACCAAAACGTTGAACGCTGGCCGAGCACGGCTTGTCGAATGGCCGTACCGCACACTTTGCACGGCTCGCCTTCACGTCCGTACACATAGAGCTCGCGAAAGAAATAACCTGGCGCGCCGTCCGGATTGAGAAAATCACGCAACGTGGTGCCCCCGCGTTCGATGGCCCAAGCCAGGATGCGTTTCACTTCCGCGGCAAGGCGCTGGTAACGAGCGCGGGAAACCACGCGTGCCGGACGGCGCGGGTCGATGCCGGCAGCGAACAAGGCTTCGCTGGCGTAGATATTTCCCACGCCCACAACGATAGCGTTATCCATCAAGAACAATTTCACTGCCGCTTTGCGGCCACGCGAACGATGCCACAGCAAATCGCCATCGAATGCGTCGGTGAGCGGTTCCGGGCCTAGTCCTGCGAGCAGTTCGTGTGTGGTGCCGGGTGCTTGCCATAATAGACAGCCAAAGCGGCGCGGATCGGTGAAACGCAGCATGCGCTCGCGCTCGCCATCGGCAGGTTCGAGCAGAAAATCGACATGGTCGTGGCTACCTGGCGGAATATCGGGTGGCAACACACGCAATACGCCCGTCATGCCCAGGTGCAGTAGCGCGCTGCCCACCTGCGTATGCAGCAGGAGATATTTTGCGCGACGTTCCACTTCGTCGATGCGTTGCCCAGGCAGCAGTTCGCTGATTTCGCGTGGGATCGGCCAGCGCAGATCTGCGCGGCGTAGCGTGATGCGGGTAATGCGACGGCCGATCAGATGCGGAGCGATGCCCCGTCGTGTGGTTTCAACTTCGGGCAATTCAGGCATGTCAAAGCGCCTTGATCGTTTCGCTCTGTGCCGAACGCGGCATATAGCGCAGCGAAATGGTGCCCACGCGTTCCCCTACTTGCACATAACCGCGCTGGCCGATGGCGGTCATGCCGCCGAAGAGAATTGTTTGGCCGTCCAAATCGAGTTTTGCCTGCGGCGGCGAAAGGCCGATCTTGGGTGCGTCGTAACTATCGGCGGATTGCCAGTCTTGGACCGGCGCGGCCGCAATGCGAACGAGTTCGCCAAGGCGCAGATCGTCGGCGCGGCTCATGGCGCCCTGATTCGTACGCCACCAATGCTTGTCGCGTTTCACGTAGTGCTCGACAACATCGCCGATGCGCAGATCTACGCGAGTGATCGCATCGGGATCGAGCAACAACAGCGTGCCGGGCGCAGACAGCCGGTCGCTGCGAAATTGCCACCCCGCGACTGCCAGCAACATCAGTACCGCGGCAAGGAACCACAACTGTCGGCGTGCGGCACGCTTCATGCGCGGCGCCGACGCCAAGCGATCAGGCCACCGATCAGTAGCAACAGCAACGGCACGATGACGATGAATGCAAAACTCAGTACGTTCAATTCGCCCTGAGAGACCGTCAGCACGCGATCGGGCGCACCGCGAGGCGGCATGTTGATCAGCGTGTCGTCGCCAAGCAGCCAATCGAAAATACGTTCGCCCAATGTGCGGTTGCCGCCATTTCCCAGGTAGCTGTTGGAAAGGAAATCGCCATTGCCGATCAGCACCACGCGCTGCTCGCTCTTAGCTGGACTTGGCGAGAGCCTACTAAGCGCGAAGCCGAAATCGAGAGGACCCTTGAGCGCATTAGCGGATGTGTTGTCGATCGACTGCGTGGTGGCTTGCGGGCTGGAGCGCAGGAAAGGAACGACGCTCCATTCGCTCTTGCGCACTTCCGCCAGCGGCGCAACTTCCGGGAACAGCGTGGACAGGGTAAAGCCGCGGGTGATGGTGCTGGGCGGATAGTCGCCAAGTGCGATCATGCGTGGATCCTTCAGGCCGAGCGCGGCGGAGGACGCATCGATCAATTCGCCGGGAAGCACGCGAACGCCCAGTGTGTCGGCAAGCGGTTGCAGGCTTGGATCCTGATTGCCAGGGTCGGCCAACCAGAGCAGATTGCCGCCGCCGCCGAGGTAATCGACCAAGGCTTTCGTGGCGGCCGGCGACAACGATGCCTGCGGGCTGGCCAGTACGACCAGGTTGGTGCTATCGGGCACGGCGGTGACTTGCGAGAAATTCAGCGGTACGGCGCGCATGCCGCTGTGTTCGAGTTGTTCGACGAACGTGCCCAGGTCCGCATTGGCGACACCGTCGGCACGTCGCTCGCCGTCGCCCGTGACGAATGCGACGATCCGATCGTTGCCGCGCACCAGGCGCTCCAGTGCATCGGTGAGGCTGCGCGCCGTTAACACATCCATGCGTTGTTCGCGGCCGCGATAGTGCAGGATCAGTTCGCCATCCACCGTGATACCGAGGTTGCGCATCGCAGCGGGATCTTTTTGCGGATCGACGAAACTCAGATGAAGATCGGGTTTGGCTTGCTGGTAACGCTGCAGCACCGCCGCGATGGTCTGGCGCAAGTCGCCTTGCGGGTTGGCGTAGCTGACGATCTCCACCGGCCCATCCAGCTTGGCCAACACCGTACGCGTTTCCGGCGACATGCTTACGCGACTGCCGTAAGTCCAGTCGGCTTGGTGATCGTGACGAGCAGAGAGATAGCCGATCGCGCCTGCACCAAGCAACACGAGCACGCCAAACAGCCAGCCGTTGAGGCGACGAAGGATCGTCATGTTCATCAGCCGCGCTCCCGGTCGGCGGCCAGGCGTTGTATGCCCAGCAACAATGCCACCGCGATCGCCAGCAGAAACCAGACGATATCTGCGCTCGACACCAGTCCGCGCAGCAACGTTTCCTCGTGCGTGTTCATCGCCAGCCAGTTGATGAAGCCGTTGCTGACGCCAGCGAGCTGCGCGCCAAGGTTGATGCAGGTCAGCGCGAGACCCACCATCAACGCCGCCACTGCCGCCACGGCCGGATGCGAAGCAAATGCCGAACACGCCACACCAATCGCGCCCAACACGGCCAACGCCAGGAACGTACCGAGCGTTGCGGCCACGAGCTTGCCCCAGTCCAGCGTGGCGCCGTGAGCAAGACTCATCGGAATGGCGAGTGCGAGCGCGAGCCACAACGCCAGCCAGATCAGCACGGCCAGGTATTTGCCCAATAAGATGCGCGCCGCCGAAAGACCGCTTGCGAACAACAGCGGCAACGTCCCCGCGCTGCGCTCGCTGGCCAGCGTAGACATGGTCAGCAATGGCACCAACAGCAACGCCAGTTCGATCAGGCCGAACGGCAGCGGGCTGCCCGTGATGAAACTGCTGAGCACGCGTACGGCGACCAGGTCCGTGTAGCCGGGGCCGTCGGGCAGGGCGGCGAGCCTTACCTGATTGAGCAGGAAAATCTGCAGCAACAGCGCGAAGCGCCAACCCAACTCGGCCAACGCGAGAGCTCCGATGATCCAGCCAAGCGGGCGCACGAACAGGCGGCGCAATTCCAGCCGCGTCACAGCGAAAAGTGTCATGCGGCTTGAGTCCTTCCAGCCATCGCGATATCGAAGAATGTTTTTTCCAGCGCGGCGTGTTCATCCGCGTGCAAAGGTGCGTCGTAACGCAGCGTACCTTCGTGCAGGATCGCTACGCGATCACACACCGCAGTAACTTCGGCCAATTGGTGGGTGGACAGGATCACCGCCGTACCGCCTGCTGCCAGTTCGCGCAGCAGGCCGCGCAGGGCGACGACTTGTATGGGATCGAGCGCGTTGGCCGGTTCGTCCAGCACGAGCAAGGCCGGACGATGCAGCAGCGCGCAAGCGAGCCCGAGGCGTTGCCGCTGACCCTGCGACAAGACGCCGGCAAGGCGGCGTGCCAAGTCCTTCAACTCCAGCCGTTCCAGCACGGCGTCGCGCAGTCGATTGAGATCAGCGCCCCGCAGGCCACGCAGCTGACCATGCGCATCCAAATGCTCGCGCACGGTCAGTTCTGGCCATAACGGGGCACCTTCCGGCAGCCAGCCCAAGGCGAGCCGGGCCAGTTCGGGGTGCTCGAGGAAGTCCTGGCCCTGGAGTCGGATGGCCCCCTTATCGGGCCGCAGCGCGCCTGCGATCATGGCCAGGGTGGTGGACTTGCCAGCCCCGTTCACCCCAAGCAGGCCAAGCACTTGCCCGGCCTCAAGGCGCAGGCTGAGGTCGCGCACGGCGGGACGCCCGGCGCGCTGGCGGCCGACGTCTTCAAGTTGCAGTACGGGAGGTAAAGCGGGTTTCGGCGCGTTCATTGCTTGATTGTCGGGGTGACCCCATCCGTTAGACAACCGTTGCCTGTCACGAAGCGGTGTTTTAACGGAAGCGCAAGCGGCGTGGCACTACTATGGTGGTAGTCCGTGCTGGTGGGTATGGACGCCCTCGACTAGACTGCCTTTTCAACGTACCCGGGTATATCCAGATGTTTGATGCTGTGCTGAATTTTCTCTCCAGCGGCCTTGTCCATGCCGGTTGGTTGACGATGGTTGTCTACCTGTTGGTGATGACCCAGATCACCATTTTCACGGTCACCCTTTATCTGCATCGCTGCCAGACTCATCGTGGCGTCGATCTGCATCCGCTTATCGCGAATTTCTTCCGCTTCTGGGGCTGGCTCACCACGGGCATGGTCACCAAGGAGTGGGTTGCGGTGCATCGCAAGCACCACGCCAAAGTAGAAACCGAAGAAGACCCGCATAGCCCGCAGATCTACGGCCTGAAGAAGGTCTTCTGGGACGGCGTGGGTCTTTATCGCGACGCCAGCGAAGTGAAGGAAGATCTGGAAAAGTACGGCCGCGGCACGCCCGACGATTGGATCGAGCGCAAGCTGTACAGCGGACACCCGTATTGGGGCCCGACGTTGATGCTGATCATCAACCTCGCACTGTTCGGTGTCATCGGCGCAGCCGTGTGGGCCGTGCAGATGGCATGGATTCCGTTCTGGGCCGCCGGCTTCGTCAATGGTGTCGGTCACTGGTGGGGCTATCGCAACTTCGAAAGCTCCGACACCGCGACCAACTTGGTTCCGTGGGGCGTCTGGATCGGCGGCGAAGAACTGCACAACAATCACCACGCGTTCCCGAGCTCGGCCAAATTCGCGCTGCGCAAGTGGGAGTTCGATATCGGCTGGGCGGCGATCTGTGCGCTGCGTGCCGTGGGTCTCGCCAAGGTGTTGCGCGTAGCGCCGACGCTGGATGTGCGTCCCAACGTGCATCTGCCCGACGCCGAAACGCTGAAGGCTGTACTTACTCACCGTTTCCAAGCGATGACCGACTACTACCGCAACGTCATCGTGCCGACTCTGCGCGACGAAGCACAGCACGCCGGTGAAAACATCAAAGCCACGCCGCGCCGTATGCGCCGTGCACTAGCCGACGGCGGCCGCTGGCTTGACGGCGAAGGCCGCGAGCGCATGCAGGCCGTGCTGGCTAAGCGCCCAACCCTCAACACCGTGTGCGATTTCCGCAATCGTCTTGCCGACCTGATGGAACAGCGCGGTGCCGACCAGGCACTGAAGGGTTTGCAGCAGTGGATTGCCGAGGCTGAGCAGAGCGGTATTCGTGCGTTGCAGGATTTCGCGCAGCGTTTGAAGGGTTACGCGATCAGCGGTGCTTGAAGTTAGGCTGCCAGGGTTGAATTGAAAAGCCTGCCTTTTGGCAGGCTTTTCTTTTTGGCTTCACGAAGAAGTTGGAAATCTTTGTGGTTCTGCCATACCAGTCTCTTTTGCGATTTCATGAGAAAGCTATCGGTCATGTTGAATTGGTTTGCAGATCCGCGGCAATACGTTGATGCCGTAAATAGCCTTGGCTCAACGGTGGGGGCGTACGAAGCCTCTATAGCCCAATGCGAAGAGGCTCAGGGGTGGTGCGCATGGTGCAACCGAGCGACGGTCTTTTACTTATCAAACGGGTCCGTACGCAGTTTGCGAGAAGGTATGCAGTGTGCCCATTGCAAGCTGACGAACCGACAACGCCTAATGGGGTTCACCATCGCCGATACTGTGGGTGGCGTTGAAGCACGAATTGCTTTGTTGGAGCAGACGACGCGGTTGTATCGCTCGATAAAACGCCGTTACCCCAATACGATAGGTTCGGAATTTCTCGGGCGCGATAAGCGGCGAGGAAGGGGTCATGTGTGGCGATCGAGCACCTTTCGCTTTCGTTACACTCGGCACGAGGACATCACGCAGTTGTCATATGCATCGAACTCACTCGATGTGATAGCGCATAGCGATGTGTTGGAACACGTTTACGACTATCGCGCTGCGTTACGGGAATGTTGTCGTGTACTTATACCCGGTGGGGCGCTTATATTTACCGTGCCGTTCTTTCACGAAAACGCTTCTTCTTTACTCCGCGGGAAGCCAAATCCGGACGGATCTCTTGCCCATTTTGCGCCGCCTGAATATCACGGCGATGGTATAGGTGGTGCAGGGATCTACACGTTTCACTCGTTTGGGTTGGACTTGTTCGACGAGATTCGTGCCGCAGGTTTTTCCGAGGTTGTTATCGGACTTTGCTACGTACCTACACAGGGCTTTGCCAGTACGTGCGGTGTCTTTCGTGCAATCAAGTAAGTCATTTAATAAAAAAAACCCGCCAAACGGCGGGTTTTAGTTGGATGCTTGATCCCGGCTTTCGCCGAAGTGACCGTCTAACAATAGGTCACTTGATCTTGCCTTCCTTGTAGATCACGTGCTTGCGAACGACCGGATCGTATTTCTTGAATTCAAATTTGTCCGGGGTGTTCTTCTTGTTCTTCTGCGTGGTGTAGAAGTGGCCGGTACCGGCCGACGAGATCAGGCGGATCTTGTCTTGCTTGCTGTTAGCCATGACTTACTCCTTAGACCTTTTCGCCGCGGGCACGCAGGTCGGCGATCACGGCCTCGATGCCTTTCTTGTCGATAGTGCGTAGCGCGTGGTTGGAGACGCGCAGTTTCACCCAGCGATTTTCGCTGGCGACCCAGAAGCGACGCTCATGCAGGTTGGGCAACCAGCGGCGACGGGTTTTGTTGTTGGCATGCGAGACGTTGTTGCCGGTCTGCACACCCTTTCCGGTGACTTGGCATACACGGGCCATGATGACCTCCGTAATTCGTTTACCGCCCGTTAGCCAGGGCGACATCGGCCCAGCGGCGCCATGCGCCCCGCGATGCTGGAGAGTGCTGCTTTCGCCCTGTGTCGTGAGGTCCGTATCGCGTAGCGGACATACCCAAATGGCCGGGTCGACGAAGGCGAGCCGTGCATTATCCCGTAAAAACAGGGCGGTGTGCAAATACGGCCACGTTTTTCCTTGCACGTGGGCCAGGGCGCCGTTGGGGCGCCATGGCAGCAGCCGGGGATGTATGGAACAATCTCCTCCTTTGCGTCTCGTACGCTTGCTCATTCGAACCGAGGGATTCTCATGGCAGAAGTTATCGCCAACGGTCAGGCCAACGGCCCGGCCAGCCAGCCGCAGCTCATGCTGCAGAAGATCTACGTGAAGGACGTGTCCTTCGAGGCACCCAATGCGCCGCAGATCTTCCAGGAAGTCAGCGAGCTCAACGAGGCGCCGCAGGTCCAGCTCAACCTGACCCAGCGCGCGACCGGCCTGGGTAGCGACATGTACGAAGTGGTGCTGAGCCTGACCCTCACTTGCACCGTGAACGATCGCACCGCCTACCTGGCCGAAGTGCATCAGGCCGGCCTGTTTGGTATCGCCGGTTTCAGCGATATCGATCACGCCAGCATCATTGGCAGCTATTGCCCGAACCTGTTGTTTCCCTACGCGCGTCATGTGATCTCGGCGTTGGTACAGGAAGGCGGCTTCCCGCCGTTCCTCCTGCAGCCGATCAATTTCGAAGCCCTGTACGCCGAGCAGCAGCGCCGCGTGGCGGGCGGCGAGGCTCCCACGCTCAACAGCTGAGCATAAAACCATGACCGACCAGCCGATTCTGGCTGTTCTGGGTGCCGGCTCCTGGGGTACGGCACTGGCCGCGCTGGCCGCGCGCAATGGCGTTCCCACCCGTTTGTGGGGGCGCAATGCCGCTACGCTGGCTGATATGGCGGCCACGCGCCGCAACCAGCGCTATTTGCCGGATCTCGAATTGCCCGGCGGGCTCGACTTCGAGCCCGATCTGGCGACGGCCCTGCATGGGGCCACGATCGTGCTGATCGTGGTGCCGAGCCACGCCTTTGCCGAAATGCTCGACGAGATCGCGCCTTTGCTCGATCCCGCCGCCAATATCGCCTGGGCGACCAAGGGCTTTGAGCCCGGCACCGGCCGTTTCCTGCATGAGCTGGTCGCCGAAAAGCTTCCGGGTCGGGCCGCGGCGGTCATCACCGGCCCGTCGTTCGCGCGCGAAGTCGCTGCCGGCATGCCCAGCGCCGTGACCGTGCATTCGGAAAACGATGCGTTTGCCCACCAATTGGCCACGCTGCTGCACGCACCCAACTTCCGTGCCTACTCCGGCAAGGATGTGTTGGGCGCGGAGCTTGGCGGCGCGATGAAAAACGTGCTGGCGGTCGCCACGGGCGTGGCCGACGGCATGCAGCTGGGCCTGAACGCGCGCGCGGGCCTGATTACCCGCGGCATGAACGAAATGCTGCGTCTCGGGGTTGCGCTTGGCGCGAGACCGGAAACCTTGATGGGCCTCTCGGGCCTGGGCGACTTGGTGTTGACTTGCACTGGCGATCTCTCCCGCAACCGGCGCCTGGGCATGGCGTTGGGGCAGGGCGTTGGCATCGACGAAGCCGTGGCGCAGATCGGCCAGGTCGTCGAAAGCGTTGTCACTGTCGATGAAGTGGTACGCCTGGCGGACAAGCACGGCCTGGATCTGCCGATCAGCAAAGGCGTGCGCGCGGTGTTGCACGGCGAAGTCACGCCGGTCGAAGGACTGAAGGCCCTCATGGCCCGCGAGCAGAAGCCGGAATATCCGCAGGGCCTGTTCGAGGCGCACTGAATGCCCGTTCTTATCCGCATGTACGTATCCGCTTGCGGTACGGACCCGGATCGCTGCTAAGCTCAAGGTTTTGATCGCTCCAAGGATCGCATCCGCATGCACCTACCGGACGAGAAACAGCACGGCGATCCGCCATCCGCCTCCAAAAATGAGCGCGGTGAGGAAAGCTTGCCCGGCGTATGGCGCAAGATGCTGGCCAAGCCGGCCGCTGCTGCGGCACACGAGCACACCGTGCTCGGCTTCTTCTTCGAAGTCGTGCCCGAGGAGGGTGTGCCTTACGCGAGACTGGATGCGGCACCGGTCGTGCTGGCGGTGGTCGAACATGGCCGCTTCGCGCGTCCCGCACCGCTGGAAAGCAAACTGTTGGCGCACGCGGCGCTGCAATCGCACGAGCAGCGGCTCGCCACCGTCGTACTCGGCTTGCCGCAGACCCTGCGCAAGTCGCGCAGCTATGCGCGTCTGACCGGCCATGTCGGCAATACGCTGCTGGCGGAAATGCTCGACACCGCACCGTGTTTCCTTGGCGGCCTGGCGGGTTTGCGCCTGTCCCGGGGTAAATCGCATCAGCTTAACTGGCACTGGCATCTGGAAAACGACGGCAGCCAGCGTTTGCTGCCCGCACTTCCCCACAGTCAGCGCCTGCTGCGCCTGGAAGGCTTGTGGTATCTGGATGCCGAACGCGCCGAACTGGGGCATCTGGAAGCGGACACCGAAGAAACGCATTGGCTCGATCTGCCGGCGCTCAAGCATGAATACAGCCGCAGCCTGCGGCGTACCTTGCCGACGAGCCGACTGGCGCATCGCATTCCACCGCCACAGGTATTCGAGGAACTGCGCCGCGCGGAACTCGCGCCTAAGCCGGTGCTGATCCTGCACGCACTCACCCGTCATGCGCGATTGGGCGCCGGTACGCCACCGTTAGCCTATGCCCGGCTCGCTTTCGACTATGCAGGCGAGCGCCTGCCTGGGCGCGGCGGCGAGCCGCTGGTGCGTCGCGTGCGCAACGGGCAGTTGGTGGAAATCGTCCGCCGGCGCGCCGAAGAGCTGTCCACCATGGAGCAGCTGGAACGCGCGGGCCTCACCTTGGGTGTGGATACGGAGGGTCTGCCTTGGGATCTCGCCGACACGCTACCGGAAGACACCTGGCTGTTTCCGGGTAAAGGCCACGCCGGCGCGCTGGAAGTGAACACGCCAGCGCGTTGGCTGGCGCTGAGGCCGAAACTCGAAGCGGAAGGCTTCCTGCTCGAATACGCGCCGAGTTTCCCGTTCGAAGTGCTGGAAGGCCCAGTGCGCTGGTACGGCAACGCTGTCGAAGATGCCGACGATCACGCGTTCGATCTGGAAATCGGTATCGAGGTCGAAGGCAAGCGCCGCAATCTATTGCCCGCCGTCGCACAGGCACTGGCGGAGCATCAGCTCAACTTAAGTCCAGCGCCGAACGAACCGGAAGACGCGGTGTGGTACGCGCCCGTCGACGAACGCCGCCGCGTGCCAGTGCGACTGAAAGAATTGCGCGGCCTGCTCGCGCCGCTCGCCGAGTATTTGGAAAAGCCGAAGAAAAAACTGCACCTGCCTCGCGTACAGGCCGGTCGCTTGGAGGAAATCGTCGAGGCGCTGCCCAGCGGTGGCGAGTTGCAGGCGCCCGAACAACTGCGTGGCTTCACGGCGCGCCTGCGCGATGCTGCCGAGCGCGCGAGCGATGTAGTACCCGAAGGTTTAACCGTTGAATTGCGCCCCTACCAGCGCGAAGGTCTGCGCTGGTTGAACGCACTCGCCGAAGCAGGTGTTGGCGGCGTGCTTGCCGACGACATGGGTCTGGGCAAGACGCTGCAATTGATTACCCATCTGCTGGCGTTGAAACAGCACGGTGCCTTGCAGCAGCCCGCATTGATCGTCGTGCCCACCAGTTTGATCCCGAATTGGCTGGCCGAGATCGCCCGCTTCGCCCCGTCGCTGCGTGCACTTGCGTTGCACGGCCCGCAGCGCAGCGGCGATTTCTCGCAGATCGCTTCGCAAGACATCATTCTTACCAGTTACGCGTTGTTGCCGCGCGACGTCGTCACGCTACGCAAGCAGCCCTTTTCGCTGATTGCGCTGGATGAAGCGCAGCAGGTGAAAAATCCGCGCACGCAGGCGCGCCGCGCCGTGCTCACGCTACGCGCGCCGCGTTGCATCTGCCTGACGGGCACGCCGCTGGAAAATCACCTCGGTGAATTGTGGTCGCAGGTCGATCTTGCGGTGCCCGGTTTGCTTGGCGATGAAGGTGCGTTCCGGCGCCACTATCGCGTGCCGATCGAAAAGCAGCGCGATGAAGAATGTCAGGCGCGCCTAAATCGTCGTCTTGCGCCGTTCATTTTGCGGCGAACCAAGTCGCAGGTCGCCTCCGAACTGCCCGCCAAGACCGAGATCACTCGGCGCGTGGTGCTCGATGGCCGCCAGCGCGAACTGTATGAAAGCTTGCGTCTGTCGTTGGCCGATGAGCTACGCGAAGTGATCGCTCAGCGTGGCATCGCGCACAGCGGCATCGTGGTGCTCGACGCGTTGCTTAAGTTGCGCCAGGTGTGCTGCGATCCGCGCCTGGTAAAACTGGAAGCCGCGCGCGGCGTGCGCGATTCCGCCAAGTTCGAGCTGCTGATGGATATGCTGCCCGCGCTGCTCGCCGAAGGGCGCAAGGTGCTGCTGTTTTCGCAGTTCACCGAAATGCTCAAACTGATCGCCAGCGAGCTGGAACGCCATCGCATCCGCTACGTGATGCTGACCGGTGAAACGCGTGATCGCGCCGAGCCCGTGCAACGTTTTCAGGAAGGCGAGGTACCGTTGTTCTTGTTGTCGCTGAAAGCGGGCGGCGTCGGTTTGAACCTTACCGCTGCCGACACCGTGATCCACTACGACCCGTGGTGGAATCCCGCCGCCGAGGCGCAGGCCAGCGACCGCGCGCACCGTATTGGTCAGGACAAGCCCGTGTTCGTGTTCCGCCTGATCACCGTCGGCACCGTCGAGGAACGCATCGAAGAGCTGAAGGCACGCAAGGCAGAACTCGCCGAGGCCGTGCTGGAAGGCGGTGGTACGCGCGAAAAGCTCAGCTTCGATCAAACCGATCTGGATGCGCTACTGGCGCCCTCTTCTTGATGGCATGCGCTCCGCAGCACTGTGTTGCATGAGCGATGCCGTATCGCTCCACGCACAGTTTTTCAGAATTTAGGACCGGTCAGATAGGTACGGCCGAGCTCCTCTTCTAGCTTGTCGCGTGGACGTCGAAGCGACTAGCTCTACCGCACAGGTTCATGGGCGTGTCGCCTTGTTATCGGGCGACATGCGCCTTTTCGTGCGCCGTCGTTCGGGACAGTCCTTGCAGTGACTTTTCGCGGATGCGTGTCATGAGCGTGTGTCCGTGTGCATCCCTTTACGGACGGACCCTCCATTGATGAACTCTGCAAACACCTTCACCGGGATGACGCGCCGCATCCTGGTCAGCGCCATCTCAGCAACACTGCTCGCGCCTTGCGCATCCTACGCAACCAACGGACAACAAATAGCGGATGGCGTTGCGCTCCTGCTCGCACCAGACAATTACGTGACGAATGCACAGCCAACGCTATCCGTGCTCAATGCCGGCAGCATTACCGCGGACGGCGGTGTATCGGTGAATGCTTCCGGTAGTAGTGGTATTGCCGCGCAGGTCAATGGTCAACGCAGTTTGCTGGCGTTTAGCGGCGGAAGCATCAGTACCAGTGGTCAATACGGTTATGGGGTTTATGCGCTGGCCGGCGGACTGGCCACCATCGGGCGTGATGCGAACGGCGTGGGGACGAGCATCACCACGTCCGCAAACTCCGGTTACGGTTTATACGGCACCGATGCCGGCACGGCGATCAATGTCGTGGGCGCCACCATCAGCACGTCAGGCGCGGCTGGTTACGGAGCACGTATCAGTGGTGCCACGCTGTTGCTGACCAACAGCAGCATCAGTACAACCGGCAACACTTCCTATGGTGTCTATGCCGATGCGGCGGTTTTCGCGCCTGCTGCGCAGGGGCAGGTAGTACTCAACAATGTTTCGATATCGACGCAAGGTGCCAGCTCACATGCGGTGTACCTGGATGGATCGCGTGCAGGAGTAACGGCTGCCATTACCGGCGGTTCATTCGCGACATCGGGCAACCAGTCGGTCGGCATCTACTTGACCCAAGGTGCGCAAGCGACCGTAACGGGTGCGAGTGTGCAAACCTCGGGCGCATCTTCCTATGGCATCAGCATGAACCAGGACGGATCGCAGATTACGTTCGACCACGTATCTGTGACGACCGCTGGCAACAATGCCGACGCGGTGTGGGCACCTAGCAACACAAGTATTACTGCGAGCAATTTCGATATCCACACCACGGGCGGCACCGCGTTAGGTTTTGACAATCGTGCGTCGACGATGACGTTGACTAACGGCAGCATTCTGACGGAGGGCGATAGCTCGCATGCGCTGTACGCATCGCAAGAGTCCAACAGCCCCGCCACCATTGCGGGTGAAAATCTGAGTATCCGTACCGAAGGGACGGGTGCAGTCGGTGCATGGGCACGGTTGGGCGGTCAAATATCGCTGACCGACAGCAGCATCACGACCACGGGCAATTCGGGCATTGGGGTGCGAACGACGATCGGAAGCACCATTTCGCTTGCCAACACCAGCATCGACACCAGTGGTGTCGGCGGCTATGGCGCATATGTTTATGGCAGCGTGGATGTGGCCAATGGCCGAGTTCACACATCCGGCCAGGGTGCGTGGGGTCTATTTATCCTCGATGGTGGCCAAGTCAATCTCGATAATGTCGAACTGCTTACCGATGGCGCCGGCGCGTATGGTGGTGCATTCGGCGATTCGATCGGCGGTGCGGGCGGTACATTGAATATGAATGGTGGTTCGTTCACCAGCACACAATCCGATGCGTTCAATGTTCAAGGCAATAGCGCTATCCACTTGAGCAATGGTGCACAAGTCATCGGTGGAGACGGCGTGCTTATGGATGTCGCCGATTCTTTGGGTCAAGTCACATTGACCATGGACAACGACGTTGCCGCCCAAGGCGACATCGTGTTCGATCCGTATCTTCTCAGCGGCGGCACCACACCAGCTGCCAACACTACGGTGTCGTTGAGTAATGGCTCACGATGGACGGGCGCGACGCAGCATGCGGTGAGCTATCTATCGCTGGATAGCGGCAGCTTGTGGACCATGACGGGCGACTCCTCCGTGGGTCAGCTTGCGTTGAGCGATTCCACTATCCAGTTTGCGCCGCCGCAGAATGGCAACTACAAAACACTTGCAGTGAACGGCGATCTATCAGGCACGGGTGGTGTGATCGGCATAAACACACTGCTCAACGAAGGCGGGGCGCTTGATAACCAGCAGACCGATCGTTTGCTCGTTCTCGGTAACGTCACTACCACAGGCGCAGTGCTATTGGACGTCACACCCCAAGGTAATGGGGCGTCGACGGGCACTCTTGAAGATGGCACGGTGAGCTCGAGCCAAGGTATTTCCTTGGTACAGGTCGCCGGCTCTTCGCGTGCCGACGCCTTTGCGCTGAAGAATGGCTACGTTGCCGTCGGTCCATGGAAATACACGTTGTACGCGTTTGGGCCCGGTCAAACGGATCCTGCCCAGAATGCATTGGGTTCGGGCACGCTGAATTGGGATTACCGACTGGCGAGCGCCTATGTCGAGCCGCCCGATCCGGATAATCCGCCCCAGCCAGATAGGCGAGCGCCTGTTCGCCCTGCCTTGGTGCCGCAAATGCCTTCTTATATCACCGCGCCGACAGCGTTGCTGAACTATGGCGACGCGATGATCGACACGCTGCATCAGCGCTTGGGCGAGATTCGCGATGCTGCGCCAAGCGACCCGCACGGCGGCGAGCTGTTCGTGCGTTACGTCGGTAGCCAGCAGCGGTACTCGTCAAATCTCGGTTTTGCCGATTACGGTTTTGGCTTCGATCAACAGATCAACGCGTTGCAGTTGGGCGGCAGCATCGTCTCCTGGACCACTGACAACTCCAGCTTGCGTGCGGGATGGGCTTTCGACAAAGGCACCACGCGCGTGACACCGAATGCGCCCGACGGCGCCAGTGTGAGCAGATACGACGCACATGGCGCATCGGCGTGGATGACTTGGCAGCAAGCGAATGGCTTCTATGTGGATGCCGTGCTGGGTGACGAGCATTACCAGGGCGACGTGGATACGCAGGCACGCGGCAGTGCTGCCGCCAACCTCAGGGCGGCAAGCTGGACGGCCTCGGTGGAGATGGGCTATCCCTTTGCGCTTGGCAAGGGCTGGTCGCTGGAGCCACAGGCGCAGCTGAAGCGTCAATCGTTGACCTTCAACAGCTTCACCGACGCCGATGGGCTCTACACGCAGGTCGATGTAGGTGGCTTGACGACAACACGCATGGGAGTTCGTTTGACGAAAACCGACGATGCGCGCTTCTCACCTTACGTGCGCGCGGATTTCATTCGCACCACCGGCGGTGATTCGCAGATCTACACGTCGAGCAACGCTTGGGATGCAAGTGGTGCGTTCAACGGAGGTCGCTTGGGTAATAGTTATCGGCTTGGCGCGGGTGCGACCAGTCAATGGCTTTCACACGTGGCGCTCTACGGCGAGGCGGATTATCGGCACGGTACCGATAGCTATGGCCTGCGCGGCTGGCAGGCAAATATGGGATTGCGTTTCGATTTCTGAGGTGTCATGAGAAAGAGGCGCTGAATGTATTCATTCGGCGCCCCTTTCTCGTTGCTGGCGTGGCGATATCAGCAGAGTCGCCGCCGAGCTCGTGCTTGAAAGTGGCGGCAAGCGAGAAATTCGGCTTCGATCAGGGCGATTTTGGCGCGTGGTTTGCGCGACTGCTCAACGCATTCTTATTGCGCCGGTGACGATCCGTTCGTCTGTGGTCCATTGGCAGTCACGGGCGGCGCTTGCAACCACTCCGGCTTACCGACGACGACTTGCCCGTGGATGTCGTCGAAGTCGTTGCTGGCTTCTTCGTGGAGTTTGTTTGCAATAGCGAAGGCACTCTCCGGGAACGGAGAAAATCCGCGGAGGTAGGTGATGCCGCCTTCTTCGGCCGATTCGTCAATCGGCTCGACCTCGTGGTTGAAGCGACGAATCGCGCGTGGCGCGGCGATGCTGTCGCCATACTTGGGTTGCATCTGCCGCAACAGAGCGGCCGCCTGGTTGATCTCCTGCGACGTCGATCTGGAGCGTGCTTCTGCGTACGCCAGCTGATACTGGGGTTTCTTGCGTTCGGCGGCCAGAGCCAGCCATGCGAGGCCTAGCGGACGGTTTTGCGGGACGTCATCCATATCGCCGTTGAAGTAGGTCAAACCTAGTGCGTATTGAGCGTCCTTATTGGCCCAGTAGGCGGATTCTTCGAGCATACCGACCATTTTTTTGTGCTTGCCGCGCGCTAGCGCGGCACGAGCTTCGCAACCGTAGTAATCGCCTGGGAGGATGAATTCGAGTTCGTCGGGGCAGTAAATATCTTTGTTCTGCGCTTGCACCTGCGTCGCGTCAGGCGTTGCCGAGCTGCCGGTGGCGGCAGGTGACGACATTTGTCCGGCTGCGCTGTTGGCAAAGGTCAGTCCGACAGCCAATGCGCCCAGAGCGGCGATTAATCGCTTAAACATCCTATTGGCCCCTTCAGAAAGTTCACGTAACGACAGCACTATTTCCGCAAACGAACAAGGAGCGATTCCGATGACGTCTCGCGAGGCTTTTCGTGCCCGTCTTCGTGTTCAGGTACGGCCGTCGATGTCTGATCCCAGCTTATCCGCAATCAATCGCGCGCTGCCACTTCATCGATATGTCGCAGCAAATCGGCGGGATCGTCGTAGACGCGGAACGCGCCCGAGCGTTGCAATTCATCCTGGCCGTAGCCGCCGGAAAGAAGACCCACACCAAGCGCTCGCGCACGTTGCGCAGCAAGCATGTCCCAGATGCTGTCGCCGATCACCAGCGATTGATGGATATCCACGCCCAGCCGCTCAGCGGCCGCAAGGAACAGGTCGGGATCGGGTTTAGCGTGGCGCACCATATCGCGCGTCACCACGGGGACCTTGTTCGGATCGACACCCAATGCCGTCAAGTTATGCGCGGCGGTCTGCATGCGGCCGCTGGTAGCGATCGCCCATGGAATCTTTTCCTGCGTGAGGAAATCCAGCAATTCGCGCGCGCCGGGCAGCGGTTTTACCGAACCCTGCGTGTGGTGCCGATTGAAGGCTTCGGCATGCCATTGCTGTAGCCGCTGGATGCGTTCTTCGGTGATGTCCAGGCCCGTTTCGCGCAGCAGGATGTTGGTGAACAGGCCGCCGCTCATGCCGATCTTGCGATGGATGGTCCATACCGGCAGCACGACACCTTCTCGATCCAGCGATTCCTTCCAGGCGAGCACATGCTGGTAGACGCTATCGATCAACGTGCCGTCGAGGTCGAACAGAAAAGCGGTGTTGGAGCGAGGCATGGATGATCACCGATGCGGATGAGGCGAAGTTTTATCCGTTCAACGTGACAGCGATGTTGTTACGCAAGTCCGTTAACAGCCAGACCGCAGAGACCGTCCCGATTCCAGCACAGCGAGCGCTGCGGCGCCCAGCAAACCCGGTTCCGGATGCGTAATCGCAATCGTGGGTACCTGTTCCATCGTGTCGCGGAATCGACCCTTGGCCTCGAAGCGTTCGCGGAAGCCGCCGTTCTGTAGCCAAGGCATCAGGATTTTCAATACGCCGCCGGTGAGATAAACACCGTCCCAGCCACCGAGGCTCAATACCAAGTCGCCAGCGACGCTGCCAAAGATGCCGGCCAGCGTTTCCACCGTACGTGTGCACAAGGCATCGCTGCCATCGGTGGCGCGTGCGGTGATGTCTTCGGGGGTGTATTCCTCGGCGCGCTGGCCGGCCATGTCGGCCAGTGCGAGATAGAGGTTCACCAAGCCGTTGCCGCAAATCATGCGCTCGTTGGAGACGCGGCCAAAGCGCGCGTTCAATCGATGCAGGATTTCCACATCTTCGGCCGTGTGCGCGGCAAAGCCGGCGTGGCCGCCCTCGGTTTCCAGCACGATCCAGTGGCCATAACGCAGCAGCAGACCCGCCACGCCAAGGCCCGTGCCCGGGCCCATCACCACGAAGGTCTGCGCGGATTTGTGGTCGTGCTCCGGCAGCAAGGGTGGTCCAACCGGTTGCAGCTGGTCTTTTTGCAGCAGTGGAATCGACATGCCTTGTGCGGCGAAATCGTTCACCAGGCGCACGCCGTCGAAACCGATTTCGGCCTGCAACCCATGGGCGGAAACGGCCCAGGGATTGTTGGTGATTTGTACCGTCTCGCCATTGGCAATGCGCCCGGCCGCCGCAATGATCGCGTGCGATGCCGTGTGGCCGGTATCGGTGAAGTATTGGCGGATCGTGTCGGCCAGCGTGTCGAAATCCTTCACGCGATAGCGCCGCACGCTATCCATCAGCAGCGGCGTGACGGAGGAAGTATCGGCGAGTGCGAAACGCACATTGGTGCCGCCAAGGTCGGCGAGCAGGGTGGGGGTTGTGACGGAGCGATCCATGGGCAATCCAGACGACAAGCCTTACAAGACTGCCCGGTGTTGCTTCGTTCGTCCAGTTTGGATTTGTCGGCAAGCGCCCACGCGAGCCGGCGACATCGCGGTCGCCGGCCCTTCGTTTGCCTCAGGTTTTCAGGCTCGACAAGGCGTTAAGCAAAGCCTGCCCATTGGGGCTGCCCCATCCGGTACATGCATCCCATCCGGGGCCGGCCTGATAGGCGCCGTTATTTCCTTGCGTGATGTCGCGAAATGCCGTTTCGCCGATCTGATACAGCGCCGTGTGGACATCGCCAACGGGCGTGCCGAGTTTCTGGTTCAAGCGTGCGATCAATGCGGCCCACAGCGGCGCCACGGCACTCGTGCCGCCGATCACTTGCGACTGGCCGCCCACCAACACTTGATACCCAGTCACCGGATCGGCATTGCCGGCGACATCGGGGACGCCACGGCCGGTGCTGCCGCTGGGCGACTTGGGCACATTCGCGTTTTGCTGCCACGTCGGCAGGTCGAATTCGATGCTGATGCCGCCACCCGTGGCGCCATCGTTGCTGGCGGTTTCGTTCCACACGACTTCGTCCTGGATGCTGGTGCCGCTGGCATCGAGCGTGGTGCCGCCACAGGCGAGCGCGTAGGGACTGGATGCGGGAAAATCGACGTGCGGTTGGTTGTCGGTCTCGCCATCGCTGGAGCCATTGTCGCCCGCGGCGACCGTGACGGTGACGCCCAGCGCCGCCGCATCCTGCAACGCACTTTCCATGGCGGTGCGCGAAGCGCTGGTCCAGCCATCTTCGGGGCCGCCCCAACTGATCGAGATCACCGATGGTTTGTTGGTCGTGTCATGCGCGGCTTGTGAAATAGCCTCGTAGAAACCCTGGTCGGTGTTGGCGGTGAAATACACCGCAATCGCCGCACCGGGTGCCAGCGCGCCGGCCACTTCGATATCCAGCATCACTTCGTCGTCGGCATCGCCACCGTCAGGCTGGTTCTTGCCGCCATCGACCGAAACGGCCGTCACCTTGGGCGGTTTCGTGATACCGAGGCTACTGAAATATTGGCTGAGATCGCTGGTGCTGAAACCGCCGCCCAGTTCGATGATACCGATCGTTTCGCCGCTGCCATCGGTGTCGGCGGGAAAGTTGTAGAGCTGGCCAATTTGGATCGGCGTAAAGCTATTGCTGGGTTGTGCGTTGGGTCTGCGCGAACGCGGACGCGCCACCGGCCGACGATCGAGGCCCAGCACCGCGATCGCCTCGGGCGGGAGGGTGGGCGCATGGCCGCAACCGACAAACGGGCCGTAGCCATTGAGCTGATATTTGCCCAGCGTGACGCCGAAGGCCTGTTCGAGCGCCGCGGGCGCGCCTCGCAGGCGCAGCACGCGGCGATGGGGATCGTTGCTTGTTTCGTTCAGCCCATGTTTGCGCGCGAAATCGCGAAGGCTATCCAGGTCCGCCGGGTCGGCGCCGCAGTGCTGGCCGAATTCGCCGCGAGGCCAGCGCGGTGGATGCGGCCATGACGCGGGCGTCGGTGCGGCGCCCTGGCGTCGTCGCAGTACGACGGTGACTTCGATCGGTTCGGTACCTTCGTGCGGGCCGAGGTATTTCATGCCTTCGGGCGTGGTCCAATGCGGTGTACGCGCGGTGTGGGGGCTCATGGCGCAACTCCTGGGGAAGGGAACGTGCACCGCGCAACGATGGCACACCGTATGTGTCGATCTTGCGTATGCGCGGATCGGCGTTAATTCTTGGCTCAGCGCATCTCAGGGACTGAGCCGGCGGCTGCGGCGTTCTATCCGGCCGCGCCACGGTCCGGGGCGCTAAACTAGGCGAACAGATCGCAAGAGATTTCCCCATGAATTTCCCCGCTATTCGCATGCGTCGCATGCGTCGCATGCGCCGCGACGCTTTCTCCCGCGCATTGATGCGCGAAAATACGCTGCTGCCTAGCGACCTGATCATGGTTGCGTTTGTGATCGAGGGCGAAGGCAAGCGCGAGCCGGTGCCATCGATGCCGGGTGTGGATCGCCTCTCCCTCGATCATTTGCTGACATTGGCGGGAGAGTGCGTTCGCCTGGGCGTTCCCGCGTTGGCGCTATTTCCTTCGCCCGGCTCGGCCGTGAAGAGCGAAGATGCCGCCGAAGCATGGAATCCACAGGGGCTGATGCAGCGCGTTACACGTGCGCTGAAGGCAACGTATCCCGATCTCGGATTGATCGGCGACGTTGCACTCGATCCGTACACCACGCATGGGCAGGACGGTCTGATCGATGAGCACGGCTATGTGATGAACGAGCCGACCGTCGAAGCGCTTATCAAGATGTCGCTGGCACAGGCCGAAGCCGGCATGGATTTCGTCGCACCCTCGGACATGATGGACGGCCGCATCGGCGCCATTCGCGAAGCGCTGGAACATGCCGGGCACATCCATACGCGCATCCTGGCTTATTCCGCCAAATATGCGTCCGCGTTTTACGGCCCGTTTCGCGATGCGGTCGGTTCGGCGGCCAATCTGGGTAAAGGCAACAAACACACCTATCAGATGGACATCGGCAATAGCGATGAAGCTTTGCGCGAAGTGGAGCTGGATATTGCCGAAGGCGCGGATGCCGTGATGGTGAAGCCGGGCATGCCCTATCTGGACGTGCTGCGTCGGGTGAAGGATGCCTTCGGCGCACCCACGTTCGTTTATCAGGTCAGCGGCGAATACGCGATGCTGAAGGCGGCGGCGCAGAATGGCTGGCTGGACGAACGCGCGGTGGTGCTCGAATCGCTTACCGCGCTCAAGCGCGCGGGCGCCGATGCCATCCTCACCTATTTCGCCATCGACGCAGCGCGATGGCTGCGTGGCGAATGACACCCTGACGTCCGACACATTCGGCGTGCAGGGGCGCTGGACTATCGTGCGAACGAGTCAGCCAGGACGCGCTCGCCATGACAGTCGCTGTTCGTGCACCGGTCCTGATCGTCGGCGCAGGCCCTACTGGGCTCGCTGCAGCACTCTTTCTCGTTCAACGTGGCATCGCCGTGCGCATCGTCGATGTTGCGCCGGCGCCGACTACGACATCCAAAGCGTTGCTGGTTAATCCGCGCACGCTTGAAATCTTGCACGACAGCGGTGTTGCCGCTCGCATCATGACCGAAGGCACGCGCTTGACCGGTGCGTGTTTGCACCGTGGCGCCAAGCTCGTGGCTTCACTGGACATGCTGGCGTTGTTGCCGGGCCAGCCGCTCATCGGTATCGCTCAGGCGCGCACGGAGGCGTTGCTGACCGAAGCACTACAGGCGCGTGGCGTGATGGTGGAGCGCGGAGTGAGCTTGCAAACGCTGCATCAGAATGCTGAGTGCGTCATGTTGACGTTGCAGCATGCCGATGGCCGTCTCGAAAACACATCCGCCGCGTTGGTATTCGGCGCGGATGGTGCGCGTAGCACCGTACGCCACCAGCTCGGTCTCGCCTTCGAGGGAAGTGCTTTTCCAGAGCCCTGGCGGCTGTGGGATGTGCAGCTGCAAACAGCGCTCGATCCGCAACGCGTGCATATTGTCTTTCTGCCGGATGGCTTTATGTTTCTGATGGCGTTGCAGGGCGATGTATGGCGAGTGCTGGGCAACAGCGCCGATCCGCTTGCGCAGCTGCCGGCGAACAGCGTGCCGGGGAAGGTGTCGTGGCAATCGGAATTTCACATTGCGCATCGTCTCGCCAGCCGGGTTTGCGTTCAGCGCGTGGCGCTCGGCGGCGATGCTGCGCATATCCATTCGCCACTGGGTGCACGCGGTATGAACTTGGGTATTGAGGATGCCTGGGTATTCGCCGATTGCGCTGCCGATGCGCTCGATGGAGGTCTGCAGCGCATACGCGAATACGGCCAAATGCGCGAAGTAGTGCATTACCAAGTCGTGAAAAAGATCGCGGCGATGACGCGACTGATGCGCGGCAAGCCCGCAGCACTCGCGCGGATTCGCGAGTGGGCGATTCCGCAGTTAGTGAAGTTGCCATCCCTGCGAAAGCAGATGGCCGTCACCATCGCCGGTATGGACCATCCACTGCGCACGCACTTGTAGCGACTCAGGCGTATTGCGCGATGCCGTTGCCGAACGACCAATTTTCCTTGGCCGTTTCCAGCAGGTTGATGAGAACGTCCTGGGGTCGCAGCCCTGGATCGGCGGTCAACTTTTCCATCACGCTTTTGTAGAACGCCTGCTTCTGCTCAACCGTGCGCGTGTTGTTGCAGGCGATCTGCACGATGACCAGGTCGTCGCTGCGCGCGATATCCAGGTAATGAGGGTCGTAGTCGAATTCGTCGGCATCGTGCTGGCTGACCAGGATGAAGCGATCGTTTTCCGGTACGTTGAAAGCTTCATGCATGGCGGCGTAGATGCCGTTACGCAAGGCAGCGATGTAGGCCGGGGATTTGCCGCGGCGCAAGGCAATGCGTACGAGAGGCATGATGGAACTCCTGATGATTAGGGTTTTGTTGCAGGTTGCGAAACGTGGCCGACCTCGTAGACATCGGCGTCGCTGCCGATGGGTCGACTGACTGCCGTACCCCATAGTCGAAAGCGCAGCAGCGTCCACGTAGTGGGATCGTAAGCACTGATCGCCGCGAGCGCACCGCGGTCGAGATCGGTTTGCACGCTGGCTTCTTCCTCGTCGCGTAACGTGCTTAGTGTCGTGCGGGCTGCGATGGGTGCGATATCGCGCGTGGCATGGGTCGCCAAGGAGAGATCCGACACTGTCCTGGCATGCCACACCGACCAGGTCTGCACCACGGGTCGGCCAAACGACTCGATCACACCGGCGAAACCTGCGCCACCAAGAAAGGCGTTCATGCCTTGCGTGTTGTGCCAGAGATAGAACGGCGCGTACAGATTTTCATGAGCGCCCGCGTTGCGGTCCGCGTACAGATAGGTCTTGAACGATAGGTGCGGGAAATCGTCCGTCAGATGTCCTCGCGCGGCGATGCGCTGGCGAATGATGTCCATGTCGTAATCCGCGGGCAGGGCGATGCGGTATTGCATGGTGATCATGGTTGATCGGCTCCGTCGGCGCTGCACCGACCGTCATGGAGAGCGCGAGGCACGGGAATTCCCCGTCGCTTGACGAGCCTACCTTAGCGAGTCAGCATACTATTTAAAATCGGGAATTTAAGAACTAATAATCCCGAAAAACAGGACAATTATATGCAGCGCGTTACCTTCGATCTGGATGTCATGCGTAGCTTCGTCACCGGTATCGAGCTGGGTAGCTTCGCCAAAGCCGCCGAACGGCTCGCCCGATCCACCTCCGCCGTGAGTGCCCAGCTGAAAAAGCTGGAAGATCAGGCCGGCACTCCGCTGTTACGTAAGGCGGGGCGCGGCATGGCATTGACCGAAGCCGGCGAAACCATGCTCGGCTACGCGCGGCGCTTGCTGGAACTCAACGATGAGGCTGCCACCGCGGTGCGCGGTATCCCATTGGAAGGACGCGTGCGACTGGGTTTGCAGGAAGATTTCGGCGAGAGCGTGCTGCCCGAGGTCCTGGGGCGGTTCAAACGCGCCCATCCCAGGCTACGCGTCGAAGTGCACATTGCACGCAACCCCGCATTGCTGCAATCGCTAAACGCGGGGCAGCTCGATCTCGCGTTGGCATGGGAAATAGAGTCGCGCGCGCCATACATCGAGCACGTGTACACCTTGCCGATGTGCTGGATCGGTGCCGATGACGCGCCAGTCGCTCGCGAAGCCGGCGAGCCCGTGCCGCTGGTGGTGCTGGAAGCGCCATGCCTGATGCGCACGGCGGCCATCGATGCCTTGGATCGTGCAGGTATTCCTTGGCGCATCGCATTTACCAGCGCCAGTCTTGCGGGGACCTGGGCTGCGGTCAAAGCAGGGCTGGGCGTCAGTGTGCGAACGCCGCTCGGCTTGCCGTCGGAGCTGCGCGCGATGGATCCGCGAGAGGCCTGCCTCCCCGCATTGCCCATGCTCGGCCTCGCGCTTTATCGCGGTGAAGCCGAATCCGCACCGGCGGTGAGTCGGCTGGCGGAGCTGATCCTGCAGTGCCTGCAAACGGATCGTCCGCCGCTTTCGCTGGCGTGACCTAGCCGCCCGGCTGCGGCGGTGTCAGTTGAATCTCATAGATCAGCGGCCAGCGCTTGCCGGTGACGAACAACCGATCGTGCTTCGCGTCGTAGGCGATGCCATTGAGTACGTCGTTGCTGGGATCGGCTGTTTCATCCGCTTTCGGCCCGAGGCCAGTCAGATCGATCCAGCCCACCACTTTGCCGCTGGCCGGATCGATGCGGGCGATGCGGTTGGTCAGCCAGACATTGGCGTAGATCTGGCCTTTCACCCATTCCACTTCGTTGATGTTGACGAGCGGCGTGCCAGCGGCCGTGACATCGATATGGCCGACTTGCTTGAGCGTTTCCGGGTCGAGCACGCGAATGGTCGGCGTGCCGTCGCTCATCAAGATATCGCGGCCATTCTCGGTAAGCGCCCAGCCTTCGCCGGGATAGTCGAACTGGCCCAGCCGCTTGAAGCTATCGAGATCGTAGATATAGCCGTGATGCGACTGCCAGGTCAGCTCGATCAGCTTGTGCTTCCACGCCACGATGCCTTCGCCGTAATCGGGCGGCGGCAGGTGGGCTTGCTGCACGACTTCGCCGGTCTTGATATCGACCTTGCGTACGGAGGATTGTCCGACCGTGCCGGTGCCTTCGTAGAAGTAACCGTTGAGGTAGAAAAAACCTTCGGTGTACGCACCGGTATCGTGCGGGTAGGTATGCAGTACCTTGTAGCCATACACCGGTATGGCGGACTGCGCGTAGGCGGAAGAGGCCAGGCACAGCGCGAGAAGGACGAGCAGGCGAGAGAGTCGTTTCATAGCGCCGGATAATCCCATGTCCGATGCGTTCCCGTCAGCAGCGTCTTTTTTTACGTTCCCGTCGGGTATCGCATGAAATAATCGTCGTCGAAGGATTATTCGATACGGAGCGAGCGTGGACAGCCAGTCTTTTCTGCGTACTGCCGTGGTGTTCCTGCTGGCAACCGTGATCGCGGTGCCGCTGACCAAGCGGTTTCGGCTGGGTGCCGTGCTGGGCTATCTGCTGGCTGGCATCGTGATCGGACCGGCCGAGCTTGGCCTGATTGCTAATCCCGCTGGTATCGGTGCCATCTCCGAATTTGGCGTGGTGCTGATGCTGTTCGTGATCGGCCTGGAGCTTTCGCCGCAGCGCCTTTGGGTGATGCGTCGCTCCGTATTCGGCACGGGCCTCTTGCAAGTGCTGACCTGCAGCGCAGTCATCGGCGTGATCGCTTATGCATGGTTCGGTTTGCCGCCGGCTGCGGCGGCGATTATCGGCGGCAGTCTGGCTTTGTCGTCGACGGCGTTCGGCCTGCAGATTCTTGCCGAGCGAAAGGAGGCCGGACTGGCCTACGGGCGGCAATCGTTCGCGATCCTGCTGTTCCAGGATCTGGCCGCGATTCCGTTGATTGCCGCCGTGCCACTGCTGGCGTCGACATCGGCCAAGCACGGCATCGATCCGTACGCGGTGCTTCGCACCGTAGGCGTGATCGTGGCGGTGGTGGTCGGCGGTCGTTACTTGTTGCGTCCGATATTCCGCTTCGTGGCACGGGCCGATTCAGTGGAAGTGTCGACCGCTACAGCGTTGCTGGTGGTGATGGGCATCGCCCTGCTGATGGAAGAGACCGGCGTGTCGGTCACGCTTGGCGCGTTTCTCGCTGGTGTGTTGTTGGCCGACTCCGAATATCGCCACGAGCTGGAATCGAACATCGAGCCGTTCAAGGGTTTGTTGCTGGGCTTGTTCTTCATCAGTGTCGGCATGTCGATGCAGATCCATCTGCTGGTGCAATCTCCGCTGCTGGTGCTTGGGCTGACGTTTGGTCTATTGCTCGTGAAAGGCATGTTGCTATGGCCTCTGGGGCTCACCGTGGGTGGCTTGGGTCGTGGCGATGCATTGCGGTTGGCAGTCATGCTGGCTTGTGGAGGCGAGTTTGCTTTCGTCGTGCTGCGACAGGCGGCCGAGCGTGGTTTGATCGCCGAGCAGCAAAGCGGTCTGCTGATACTGGCCATTACGTTGTCGATGGCGCTGACGCCTCTGCTGGTGGCGGTCACGGGCAAGCTGCTCGGCAAGCGGCAGAAAGAATCATCCACACGCCCCTTCGACACCATCGATGTGGATCGTCCGCGCGTGATCATTGCCGGTTACGGGCGCATGGGACAGATTATCGCGCGCGTGCTGCGTGCCAGGAATATTTCGTTCGTAGCGCTCGATCACTCCGTCGAACAACTCGACCTGGTGCAGCGCTTCGGCAACCGCAAGGGCATCTTCTATGGCGACCCGGCGCGTCCGGAACTATTGCGCGCGGCGCAAGCGGATAAAGCGGAAGTATTCGTGCTGGCCAGTGACGACCCGGAATCCAGTCTGCGCGTCGTGCGCGTCGTGCGGCGTCAATATCCCCACCTGAAGATCATTGCGCGTGCGCGCAATCGCCAGCACGTGTGGCGACTGATGGACCTGGGTATCGATGAACCGGTGCGCGAGACGCTGTACTCGAGTCTCAAGATGACGCGCAAGGCACTCGAAGCGCTGGGCCTATCCTCAGAGGAAGCCGTGGCGGAAGTGGAGCATTTTCGGCGCCAGGATTCGGAGCTGATCAAGATCCAATATCTGGTCTACGACGACGACGCGAAACTTGTGCAAACCACGCGCGAAGCGTTGGCCGACCTGGACAGGCTGTTCGAGGCCGACGCGGAAATCAAACCAGCGCCGGCGAACAAGCCCGATGCCGATACGCCGCTTGTCGACGAACGCTGAATGGCATTCAGCTGTAACGCGCTGTTGCAAACAAACGTAGAAATAGTTCACGAAAACGGTAAGTTTCGCGTAAGAAATCGGGAGGGGATGGGATTCAGCTCCTTGGGTGTAAACCTACGGTAAGCACGTTGCGTTTCAATGTCGCATGACTATGTCTTTCCAGCCGCTCGTCATCCGCTTCGGTCGCCTAGGCGATACGTTGTTGCTCCAGCCGTTGTTGCGCAGGCTTCACGCTCGTTATGGTCAGCCTTGTCAGCTGTTGGCGGTGGGCAAGTATTCCGTCGAGTTGTATCGGGATCAGCCGGATGTGGCCGAGATCATCGCGCTGCAGTCGCATCATCGACCTCTGCCGTTCAGTCCGGAGCAATGGCGTGCCATTCATGCGTTGCGCAAGATGCGCGACGTACCGGTGTACGTATGCGAACCGCAACCGCGCTCGCTCGCTCGCATTCGGTTGATGTTGAAGCTGGCGGGCATTCCCGACAGTCATTGCGTTTTTCTCAATGACATTCCATTGCCGGCGGATGGTCATTGGATCGAACACTTGCTGCAATTGGCCGATGCTACGCCACCGGCCTTCTGCGATCGGTTCGCGAATGTGGCCTGCATGACCAGTTGCGTTCCCGAACTGTTGGTCAGCGAGCAGGAGCGCGCCGAATGTCATCGCTGGCTGGTTGATCGCGAATGGCTAGGCCAACCATTGGTGTTGCTGCAGCCGGCGAACAAACGCACGGTGCGTTGGAATGGGGTGCGTGCGGCAAGCGACGATGATAAGCAGTGGCCGATCGCACATTGGGCCAAGGTCGCCGCGGCTATCCACGTGCAGCTGCCGCATGCGCGCATTCTGCTGTGCGGATCGCAGGCCGAAGCGGATTATCTGGAAAGCATTCGCAAAGCGATGGTGCAGCCCGGCGTTGAAGTGATTGCCAAAGATTTGCCGCTGACACGGCTAAAGGCGCTGCTGGCCGTGGCGCACAGCATGATTTCAGTTGATACCGGACCGGCGCATATGGCCGCTGCGATGGGTTGCCCGCTGGTAGTGATGTTTGGCTCCGTTTCGCCTGCTCATTGGACGCCGCGCGGCGGTGCGCCCGATGCCGTGCACGTACTGGGAGGTCCGCCGCATAACCGTGTCGATGCCATTACGCCCGAAGCGGTGATCGACGCATGGCACGCGCTGCCGGCACGCAGGTTGTCGATGTCGCACGTGGACATGGCATCGACGAGCATCTACGCGGCGGCGTAATCACTCACGGCACGTTTGGTGCATCAGGGATCGGAAGGTTGTGCCGGTTGGCGCAGAGTCTGGCGTACGCTGGGGATAGCACTTCCGCGTGCAGCCAATTCATGCGCGATGTCGACGAAGCCAAGATGCCGTGCCACGTCTGCAGCTGTGCGACCGAAGCCGTCCGCCGCATTGCGATCGGCACCGCGCGTCAGTAGCACGCGCGCGGGCGGTAGCAAGGCATGCATGGCACAGGCGTGCAACGCGGTGACACCACGCTGGTCTGCATGATCGATGCGCGCGCCGGCGTCGAGCAGCACGGGCAGCAACGCGCCGATGTGAGTGGCATCGCAGGGACTGCCCGGACGCATATGGGCGCCCAGTAACAGAAGAAGCGACGTCTTGCCTTCGCCGTCGGCGAGGTTCGGATCGGCCTTGCGCTTGAGCAGTGCATCGAACAGACGACGCGCGCGCAGACTGTCGTTCTGTTCAAACCCAAACTGCGATCCGGCGTGCAGCGCACTGTGACCGCGCGCGTCGACGGCGTTGGCATCGGCGCCAGCCTCCAGCAACTGTTCGGCGATCTCCGGGTAACCCTGGACCGCGGCGATCATCAGCGCCGTGGCGTCGCCCGGAAGACGTTGATCCACGGCCGCTCCACGCTCGAGCAGCAGCGCGACCAACGCTTCGCGTCGCGCTGCGACGGCGGCGGCCAGCGGCGTCATCCCGTTGTTGGCGCTGGCAGCGATGTCGGCGCCGGCCTCGATCAGCGTCGTGGCGACGTCGCGATGACCGGCACCACACGCGTGCAGCAGGGCGGTAGCGCCTTGGGTATCCCGGGTATCGACGGAAAAACCGAGTTCGAGCAAGCGACGCACGGCGACATCCTGCCCATGCGTAGCGGCGTGAATCAGATCCTCGGCACGCAACGGACGGCGCGGACGTTGCCAGCCGTTCCAGTCGAGCCAGCGCTCCAATTCAGGATGCTCCAGCGCGAGTCCGAGCGGTGTTTCGCCATTTCCATCGACCGCTTCGGCGTCGGCGCCGTGCGCGACAAGCGCGCGCACCAGCGGCAGCGCATCGGCGCCGTATTCGAGTGCGGCAAACAACGGTGTACGTCCGCTGCCGTCGCGGCCATTGGGATTGCAACCACGTGCCAGCAAGGCTTGCAGCAAAGCGAGTTGGCCGTTGGTGGCGGCCAGATGCAGTGGCGTGCGCTCGCGTTCGTCGGTGCCGAACGGATCGGCGCCGCGCTCGAGCAAGGCAAGCGGAAGTGCGGCAGCTTGCGGTGCGTCGTGCAGGCGACCCAATGCTTGCGCGAGCAGACCGGCACCGGCGGGCGTGGCGCCGGCATCGAGCAGATCTTCGATCGCCTCGGTGCTGTCGGGCAGCCGCGGCAGCAGCGCATCGAACAGACGACGTCCGAGCGGCGGCAGGGTGGGGTGATCGCTGTCGATATCGTCGATCAGTTGCGGTTGTAGACGAGCTTCGGCTTCCAGGCCGTGATCGAGCAACCAGCGTCTGGCGGCACTGAGGTCCGGTTCGGCGAGATCCACATAGAGTTGAGCGAGCTGCGACGGCGACCAGTCACGCACGCGCGCCGCGAAACTGGAAACGACCGCCCAATGACCGAAACGCAAAGCATCGAGCAGATGTGCAGGGGTGTCGGCGCCTTCGGAAATGGCATCCAGATTCAGGCTGGCTGGGAGCGGCGTATCCGGATCGAGCAGGGCGACCAAATCCCAGCGCCCGCTGGCGGCAGCATGATCGAGCGCGCTGCAGCCATCGCTGCCGGGTGTCTTCGGTTCCGCGCCGAGTGCGAGCAATGCACGTACGGTTTCGGTTTGTGCACGCGGTGATTGGCAGGCGAGCGTGAGGGCATCGCGGCCGTGCTTGTCGCGGGTACGCGCATCGGCCTGCGCTTGGGCAAGCAATTGCACGATGCCTACGGGGCCGGCGCGCGATGCTTCCATCAACGCGGTGCTGCCGTGATGATCGAGCAGATTTACATCCGCGCCCGCTGTGCGCAGCGCGCGTGCAATGTGTTCATGTCCCTCGGCAGCGGCAGCCATCAGGGCACTACGCTGTTTGGCGTCGACGGCGTTCACGGCAGCGCGATGCTTCAGCAGCATCTTTACGCCGGCAATGTCGTCATCGGCGATACCGGCCGCGGCGACCAAGGCGGGTTCGCCATTCGCCGGGGAGACCTTGGCGCCACGCCCCAGCAGAAATTGCACCAGCGGCCAGTTGGCGGCGCGGCAAGCGATCGACAGCGCGCTGGCGCCGGTGTTGTTGAGTGCATCGATCGAGGCGCCCGCATCCAGCAGCATCGCTGCAACGGTGGGCTCGCCGCTGAGCACGGAACCGTGCAGCGGGGTGTTGCCGTCGACATCGGCGGTGAGCGGGCTGGCGCCGTTGGCCAGCAACGTCATCACGGCGTCGGCACGACCGTGCCAGCTGTCGCGCGTGGCGGCAAGCAGCGGTGTCAGGCCGCCGTTGGCGCGATTGACGTCGGCACCTTTGGCGATCAGTGCACGCAAGAGATGCGGATCGGGCAACAGCGCGGCGA
>JAATFF010000030.1 GCA_015655335.1 Lysobacterales bacterium
CCACGCCCAGGCGATTGAGCGCCCGGGCACGGCCAGCGCGAATGCCGCCAGCGATCCGGTGATCGCGGTGATGACCGCTCCGAGCGCAGCCCAGCCCAGATCGGGAGCTGCCTGCCAGCGATGAAGCATGGTGTCGGCGCCGTAGTGCATGAACATCACCACGGCGATGATCGCCACCATCAGCAGCCAGCCGAGCGTGCGCAGCCACGGCGGCGGCAGACGCCGCACGGGCGTCAGCTCGGCGCCGAGCGCGTCGATCAGGGCTTCATGGCGTGGTGCGTCGGACATCGGAACTAGGACTCTCCATGCAGTCGATCGCGCAGCGTTTTGAGCGCGCGATGCAGGTTGACTTTCAATGCGCCGGTATTGCGGCCGGTGCGCTCGGCCGCTTCGGCCAGCGATTGTTCTTTCAAACCGAGTTGTTCGACCGCCTCACGCTGACCCGGCGGCAAGGTTTCGATCGCCGCGCGCAGGCGCCGTGCCTCCTGTTCGCGCTCGGTTCCAGCGCTGGCATCTTCGCGATCCGCGTGATTATCGACGGCGAAGTCGTCATGCACCTCGCGCCGATCGCGGCGACCATGACTGCGCAGCGCATCGATGGCGCGGCGCCCGGCAATGGCCGACAACCATGCATCGTAAGAACGCGTGGGATCGAACGTGTGTCGAACGCGATGCACCGTAAGCAAGGTTTCCTGCACCACGTCGTCCAACACATCCACCGCCACGCCATGGCGCCTCGCCACCGCGCGGATCAAGCCCACCGAATCAGAAAGCAGCCGCGCATAGGCGCGCCGGTCGCCCGCTTGCGCGGCGGCCATCCAGGCAGCCCGTTGCCGGTCGGCCTGTTCGCTGGCGCTGATAGATTCGGTTGGCACAGCCTTGTCGATACCCGTAACCCGGTGCGGGGGCTGGCGTAGTAGTACCCACGGCCCCTTAAAGGTCAAGGTGTTGAAGGTCACCGATTGCGACATGGTCGATCCATCCAGGTGTTACAGGAGGGAATTCGCTGCGTGCGGCGCGGTGGTTACTTCGCGCACACTGCACGTAACCACAGCGCATGCTGCCGCGAATACCCACCAGACACCGCATTAACGAGCCGATTCATGATTCTTTTGATTCTCGCCTTCCTGGGCGGCGTGCTGACCATCCTCAGCCCATGCATCCTGCCCGTTTTGCCGTTCGTATTCGCACGCGCCGACCGACCCTTCGCGCGCAACGGCTTGCCGATGCTGATTGGCATGGCGCTTACCTTCGCCCTGGTCGCCACCTTGGCGGCAGTAGGTGGCGGCTGGGCCGTGCGCGCAAACCAGTACGGACGCTACATCGCGTTGGCGGTGCTGGCGGTACTCGGCGTCACGCTGCTTTCGTCGCATTTTGCCGAGTGGATCAGCCGTCCGTTCGTGAAGCTCGGCAACCGTCTTTCCGCGCATTCGGATGCGCAAACAGACTCGCCGTGGTCAGCGGCAGGTTTGGGTGTCGCCACCGGTCTACTGTGGGCACCGTGTGCGGGACCGATTCTCGGCCTGCTGCTAACCGGTGCGGCATTGAAAGGCGCGAGCGTGCAAACAACACTCTTGCTGCTCACTTACGCCGGCGGCGCGGCGGCTTCACTGGCCCTCGCACTAGTGATTGGCGGCCGGGTGTTTTCCTTGATGAAGCGTTCACTCGGTGCCGGCGAATGGGTGCGTCGCGCGCTGGGTGTGCTGGTGCTGTGCGGTGTCGTCGCAATTGCACTGGGTGTGGATACCGGTTTGCTGACGCGCGTATCCCTGGCAAGCACCAGCGGTGTGGAACAGAAGCTGATCGATAGCGTGCGCCCGGCACCCGTTGCCACCGCGCCCGCGCCCCGCGCCGGAGATGCGTTGCCGGTGGAGGGTGAATTTCCATCCCTGACCGGTGCCACGCAATGGTTCAACAGCGCGCCTCTCTCACCCGAATCGCTGCACGGAAAAGTCGTACTGATCGATTTCTGGACCTATTCCTGCATCAACTGCATTCGGTCGCTTCCTTACGTAAATGCATGGGCGCAGAAATATCGCGATCACGGCTTGGTCGTCATCGGCGTGCATTCGCCGGAGTTCGCGTTCGAGAAAGATCCGGCCAACGTGGCCAAGGCGATCAAGGATTTTGGCATCAGCTACCCCGTGGCCGTGGATAGCAACTACGCCATCTGGCAAGCCTTTAACAACGAATATTGGCCAGCAGACTACGTCGTCGATGCACACGGACAGATTCGCGCTCATCACTTCGGCGAAGGCGACTATGCGGGAAGCGAAGATGTGATTCGCCGCCTGTTGACCGATGCCGGCTACCAGGATCTGCCGAGTGGCTACGTACAACCCGGGGCCTCCGGCGCGGAAGCGATCGGCTCGGGCGATGCGAGCCGATCGCCGGAAACCTATGTCGGCTACGGGCGCGGCGCGAACTTTGCTGGCGGTCAGATTGCACACGACGACAGCTGGAATTATCACACGCCCGATACGCTGCAGATAAACCAGTGGTCGTTCAACGGTAACTGGACGGTGCACGAACAGAACGCCACGCTCGACAAATCCGGCGGCAGCATCGTCTATCGTTTCCGTGGCCGCGACCTGCATTTGGTGATGGGTCCCGGCGAGAGTGGCAAGCCGGTGCATTTTCGCGTCACGCTTGACGGTAAAGCACCCGGTGCCGATCACGGCTCCGATACCGATGCCGATGGCAACGGCACCATCACCGCGCAACGCCTTTACCAACTCGTGCGCCAGTCGCAGGGCACGGGCGAGCGCGTCTTCGAAATCACCTTCCTCGATCCGGACGTGCGCGCCTACGCCTTCACCTTCGGTTGAGTACACACGCATTCGACACGCAACAGGAGATTCGCATGACATCTGCATCTCATAAAAAGTCCATGGATCGTCGCGGGTTTCTCTTCGCCGCACTCGGCGGCGGCACCGCGCTGACACTGGGCGGCCTATCCGCATCACGCCTGTTTGGCATGAACGGAGACGGCGCCATGGCTGCAACAACGGCTACCGCAAATACCGGGCCGCAGCTTTTGTTGGCATGTTTCGCCGATGACGACGGCCACCATTTAGGGCCGTGCGACGTACGCAAGCTCGTTTTGACGGATGCCCAATGGCATCAGCGTCTTTCCGATGATGCCTTCAATGTCATGCGTCGGGCCGGCACGGAGAGGCCATTCAGCGGCCCACACGAAAAACCCAAGAGCAAAGGCTTGTATCGCTGTGCAGGTTGCAGCACCGCACTCTTCGCCAGCGCCAGTCAGTTCGATTCTGGCACGGGTTGGCCCAGCTTCTCGCGGCCCATTTCGCCAGCAAACGTGATCGAAACGAAAGACAGGAGTTTCGGCATGGACCGCACAGCGGTCAGTTGCGCAGGCTGCGATAGCCATCTGGGACATGTATTCACCGACGGTCCAGAGCCGACGGGACTGCGTTATTGCATGAACTCAGTAGCGATGCGCTTCGTGGCGTACCGGGTGAGCTGAAGATGCCGTCACGCTGACGGCGTTTCGCGATACGGCGCAAGCAGCGCTGGATCGTCGAACAAACCCGCTGGCAGCAGATAACGCGGATCACGCCCTGCTGCCAGCAGTTCGCGGATCCGCGTGGCGGACACTTCAAGCGGCGTGACCGCCAACTCGATCACCCGGCCCGCCGGTTGCCCACCAATAACCGCAGGATCGTCGGTACGGCGCGACGCAACCGCACGTTCAAGCTCCACGGAGATACACGTGTCCACGCCGGGGCGGTTGAGCATTCCGATATGCGTGACGTCGAACAGTTCGCGCCAACGGTGCCAGCTGCGCAAGCCGGCAAACGCATCGGCGCCGAGCAGCAACACCAACGGCCTTTCGCCGAATTCCTGTCGTAGTTCGTGCAACGTATCGATGGTGTAGGAAGGACCACTGCGATCCAGTTCGCGAGTGTCCAGCGTGAGCCGCGATTGCCCGCGCAATGCCGCGCGCAGCATTTCCACGCGCTGTTCCGCGCTCGCCGTTGGTGACGAGCGATGCGGCGGCACACTGGCCGGCATCAGCCGTACTTCGGCATCCAGCAGTTCGGCGGCTTCCCAGGCGACGCTGAGATGGCCGATGTGGATCGGATCGAACGTGCCGCCGAAAATGGCAAGCGGTTTCATGCGAACGCTTCCTGCTTTGCTCCCTCGCCCTTTGAGGCGACAGCAGCGTGTGTTTCGTCATGGCGATGTTGATGTGTCATGCGAGCGCCTGCGCAGCTCTCGGCTCGGCGATCGCCGCGATCAGGCGCTGCGCTTCCAGCCACGCATCGCCGCTTTCGCGCCCCTTGGCAATACGGTCGATACGCGCGGCGCGTGCGAGGCATTGCATCCAGTGTTCACGTGGAGCGCGACGCAACGCCTTGCGAAACAACTGCTCGCGGGCGGGCCACAAACGCTCCGCGCGCGCCTGGGCACCGAAATCGTGCGCGTTGGCCAGACGCATAGCGAGCTGCAATTGATTGACGACCCAACCCATCAGTGCGATGAGTTCTTCGCCTTCGGCATGCAGCCCATCGAGAATGCGCAGTGCTCGCGCGCCGTCGCCACCTAGCGCAGCATCGGTGAGCTTGAAAGCATCGTAACGAGCGCTGTCGGCGACCAGATGCTCCATCTCGGCGGCATCGATTCGGCCCTCCCCGTGCAACAGCGCAAGCTTGTCGATTTCCTGCGCCGCGGCTAGCAGATTGCCTTCCACGCG
>JAATFF010000161.1 GCA_015655335.1 Lysobacterales bacterium
CGATTCGGCGCTTCACCACTCAGTAGCTGACCACGCCCCGTTCACGCCCCCACACCACGGCAGCACTGCGCCGATTCACACCCATCTTGCCGTACAAAGTGGACACATGATTGCGCACGGTATTGCGCGAGAGCTTCAGGATGTCGGCAATATCCGCATCACTGTGGCCCTTGCAGATCAGAATCAGCACTTCTCTTTCGCGCGGCGTCAGATCGCTCAATTCGCCCTTGGCTTTATGGCTCGCATCGGGATGCCGGATCTGAGCAAGCTTCTCCATCACTGTCCGGCTGAACCACGACGTATCTTTCATCACCGCCTCGATCGCCGCGATAAGATCCATCTCCGATCGCTTGTACTCGGTGATGTCCTGTACCACGCATAAGATGCAAGCTTCATCCTGGATCACCACCTGCTCGGCGGAAAGCATGCAATCGATCACCACTCCCTCGCGGGTACGCATGGGAATTTCGAAATTCCTTACCGCTTCGTGCGCATCCAGCATGGCCTGAAACTCGCGATACATCTTGACGTCTTTCCATAAGTCGACGTCCGACGTGGTCTTGCCCAGCATATCCTCGGCCGCGTATCCGGTCGTCTTGGTAAACGCCGTATTGACCTCGATCACCCGCAGCTCGGGCAAAGCGCAGACCATCATCGGCACCGGCGCCAGACGAAATGCTTTGGAAAACCGCTCTTCGCTCTGGCTCAGCGATATCTCGGCCTTCTTGCGCGCTTCCAGATCGTTAAAGGTAAACAGCATGCAATCGTGCTCAGCCAACTCGATGGGCTGGCCCGCCACGATCACGAACTTGCCATCGCCATTAGGCAACCGCAGTACCGCCTCGCGTTGCGAAATCGTGCTTCCCTCGTGAAGCGCCTGCACCGCCTCCTCACGATTCTCGGCACGTTCCAGCACGTCCACTTCGTAGATCGAGCTGCCTATCACCGCATCCCGCTCGTAACCGGTCATGTCCAGGAAGCCCTGGTTCACCTTGATGTATCGCAGATCCGATAACTGGCAGATCAGTGCTGGCGCAGGGTTGGCGTTGAAAGTTCTTTCAAACCGCTCCTCGGCACTGAAACGATCGGTGACATCCTGAATCACCAGCACCATCGATTCGCCCACCTCTGCCGCATTAGTCAGGATCAGGCTACGAACTTGATGCACACGGCGAAACGCTTCGTCATCCGCGCGCGTCACTTCGACGATGACGTCGCGGAACAACTGACCGACGAGGACGCGCTCGATCGGATATTGTTTCGGTTTCAAAGGATGGTTGTTGCGGTATTTCAGGATGAATTTTTTCCGATACTGCATGGCATCGGCGCCAAGATCGGCCAGTTTTTCGACACCATGGATCGCCAATGCGGTTTCGTTCGCCCAGACGATCGACTGGTCCGGATCGATAAGCAGGATGCCCTCGGTCAAACCAGCAATGATCTGCTGCAACTGACGGCGGTCGACTTGAGGCTTGGTACTCGTTGCGTCCATGACTGCTCCGCAATAACACGGTGATATGTAGCACCTTTCTGCATAGCCCGTGCAAGGGCCGGTCTGCTCGGCCCAAAATACTAGATCGACTGGTAAAACCTTCTCTGTGCACCCTGTTGCGCGGCCCGTAGCCTTGTTTCACCACCGCAGGCCGGTGGGCTTTTCCAATTCCCTGGAGATCACGATGAGCACGACACCGAAATTTGCTTCTTCGCAATCGCACGAACGCAAGCCAACGAGTCCGCAGCACGATGAGCACCAGCGGCACCCCGGCCAACCCAAGCCAGCCACTCCGGAGCGGAAGCCCACCACCCCGGAACGCGAAGACCAACGCGGCCATGATCACGACCGCAACGCGCCACACAAAAAGTAAAGCGCCAGCGATCTATGCGATTCAACCGTAAAAATGGAGATGTTCATGAAATCGCCAATCACACTATCGGCGCTTGCTCTCACGACCCTCTTATCGCTGGGTGGCGTGGCCGCCGCGCAGAACACACCTGCCGATGACAGCTCGATGAGCTCCAACCAGCCTGTCACCGACAGTTGGATCACCACCAAAGTGAAAACCGAACTGGCATCGACCGATGGCGTGAAAAGCACGGATGTTTCCGTCACGACCATCAATGGTGTCGTCACCCTGACTGGCGTGTTGACCCATGACATCGCCGTGCAAAAGGCCGTGGCAGCCGCCCGGAGCGTCAAGGGCGTCAAGCAAGTCGATGCATCCGGCCTCAAGTCCAAAGACTGAACCACATCCATCATCCCGTAGACCCGTCTACGAAAAGGAGTGCGCTATGAACGAAGACAAGATCAAAGGCCAGTGGAAGCAACTCAGCGGCAAGCTCAAGGAAAAGTGGGGCAAGCTGACCGACGACGACCTCAAGGCCGCCGAAGGCAATAGTGAATACCTCGCCGGCAAACTGCAAGAGCGCTACGGCATGGCCAAGGATGAAGCCGAAAAGCAGATCAAGGAATTCGACAAGCACCTGTAAGCGATCCGATGGAAGGCGGCCTTCACGCCGCCTTCCATGAAGGAGAACCATTCATGCGGAAATACCTGTTTGCGTGGCTGCTGGGCGTCCCCGTGGGCCTGCTTATTCTTATTTATTTCTTTACCCATTTGCTCTGACACATTCAGCTGTGCGTTCTCAAAACGGAACGCGCAGCTGGAACATCCCTCCCATCGCAAGAGCACGCATCCATGAACACAGCATGTGTCTTTTGTGCCATCGCAGCAGGTGAACCCAACACAGGTGTCGTCGCGCAGGACGCACACACCATCACTCTGCTCGATCTTGGCGAGCATCACCATGGTCACCTGCTCGTCGCACCGCGATATCACTACACGGATGTTCGCGACATGGACGAAGCCGCCATCGACGCAATCTTCCTTGCCGTCAAACGCGCGGCCCACTGCATTGACCGGGAATTTCCTGGAGACGGCATGCGCATCTGGCAGTCGACCCACAGTCCTGCCACACCGCGCATCATGCATGCGCACTTCCACGTTCATCCACGGCATGTTGCTTCGGTGGAAGTTGATCGACACGCCCATGCAAGTGCCAGCCTATCCGCGACATCAACGCTCGCATTTATCGAGCGCCTGCGTCGACATATGCTCGATACGCGCTTTATGCTCAATGAGCAGGTGAAGGCAATGACGCCTCTTGACGAGCGCCAAAACATTAAGCGTTACTGGAACGCTTACTCATCGCTGTGGTGCGGTTGCAGCGAGCGTTAGCTTTACGTTTGCCCAATACCGTGGCTCTTTTAACCGGAGGCGAACAATCCGCTCGATAGGCTGTACCTCCGCGACGAACAACTAAGGAGTGCATATGGATCCGATGACCCTTGATGCGCCATTCGAGATTGCGGAACGGCGACAGAACATGAGGCGCGTGTCTCAAGAGCATCTCGACGGATATGTCCTAGATCCCTGGTCGGGGCTGTATCAAGAAACTGAAACGGCGTATAGAGATCGTCTCGACGCGGAAGAAGTAGTAGCCGCTTAGATATCCGAAAACTCCGCTCAGCGCGGGGTTTTTATTGTCGGTATTCCGATGTTGGCCGTACTCACCGCAGCGGCCGTGAGCGTGCGCGTGGCAGGTGCATGGAGGGGTGAACGCCTCGGTCGGGGTGAACACCTCGGTCGTGATGATCTTTCAGGCGCAGACTCGCGTCCTTCCGTGGTCGTTGATCGCCTGTGTGGCCGTCCCTGCGATCGTCGGCAACCAGATGGGCGCCCACACTTATTGCACCGGATCAACGAGAAGGTGCTGCGCTTCGCTATCGTCTGTATCGGTATTGCGCTGACGGTGGGCTTGTTCGTGACGTTATAGGTGCACCGAAAAGAGACGCAAACGAACTTACGGAGCAAGGCCCGCTCACCCCTGCATCACTTTTAGCGTCCGTAAAAGGCGAGATTACTGGTCGATCTAGGATTCAAGCGCGTTTTTCTCGCCTTCAAGGAAATGTCCGAATGCCGCCAGAGGCCGAATCCGATCACAAATGATTTTGGTGATGGCCAGCATGGGTACGGCAAGGATGGCGCCGGGCACTCCCCACATCCAATCCCAAAAAAGCAACGCGATGATGACCAGCACCGGGTTCAAGGTGAATCGGCGCGCCAGCAGTATGGGAGTGACGGTCTCTCCCTCGATCAAGTGGATAACGGCATACGCCGCCATCGGCATGAAGGCTTTCCAGAGAGGATCCAGGCTCAGCATGCCGACGCCGAGGAAAATCACTAGGCCTGTCAACGGACCAAGAATGGGGACGAAGTTGAGCAGGAAAGCGATGGCTCCCCATAAAACCGCGTTCTCAAGTCCCAGCACCCACATGGCGCCACCGGTCGCGATGCCAACCAATGCATTCATCACCGTTATGGTGATCAGGTAGGACGAAATATCGGCCTCAACCTGTTGGGAGATGTCGATGACCTGGCGCTTGTCTCGGAAGCGGGGCATGACCTCCACCAGGCGGCGCAGAAAGGTATCGCCGGAATTAAGCAGGAAGAACAGAACCAGGAAGGTGGTCAGGAACTCCGACGCAAAAGTGTGGAGACCATCAATCAAGGTCGCTTCGATGCCGGCCCCCGGACCTGTTGCCGTTTCAGCAGGCGGCGCTTTCGCCGGCGATGCGGATGCAGTTGCGGGAGTCGTCGCCATCATGCCCTTGGCATGGCTAAGCATGTGTTCCAACGCGTTCAACGGTGCACTGACCACGCGAACGCGTTGTTCCAGACGGGGAATGCCTTCGGGTATGCGCTTGGCCCAGCTTGCGGCGGGACCACTGAGCATGTCACCGAACCCGGCGATCAATCCAAACAACAAGACAATCATGAACAGGGACGCCATGACACGGGGAACGTGCACGCGCGCGAACCATCGCATCACGGGCTGCAACAGCAGCTTGAGAATGAAGGCAAGGACAACCGGGAGCAACACTTCCTTGGCAAAGAAAGCCCCTGCGAGCAGCCCAAGCACAAGCAGGCCGCCCTGGAAAACCACCTTTGGGTCCTGCGGCAACGGCATGTCGGACTCATCCGGTGATTCAACCGGGGCGCTGGGCGTTATCGATGCTCGCTGGTGTGTCATGAGAGGCTCTTCCATGGGTGTTCCCGCTGGCTAGAAGAACAAAGCAGTCGTTGAAGCGAAGCTGATGGCTTCGCGCAATACGTCACAGCCGAGGTGACCATGACGCAGATTCACGCGTCTATCGACGATCTTTCGCAAGCGAAGGCTCGATGGCATGCCCGTTGGAGTTGTGCCTATGACTCTCGTTACGCACGCTCTCAGCGAGGTGCAGCGGAACCTGTTCGACATGGGTACGTCCCAGCGTAATGTTCTTGCTGGCACGCACCTCCCGGTTCGAAAACGTCCATATTTCGCCGGTCGATGTGATGAACACCGTCCAGTAGAGATCGGACTCGGGGCCGTAATCGATCAGGAACTGGGCAAATCCCTCTCCTTTTGGCGTCAGCATCGGCAATGGAGGATTGAGTTGCAGCATGATGTCTCCTTGAATCCGATCAACGAATGGATGAACACGGTCTGGGCATGCGCGGCTCAGGCAAGCGTTCGTATTTTGGGTTCGCGCTCCCATTGCCGCGTCTTTGCCGCCTTGACGAAAGCCTCAGGGTCGGCGACATCGATCACGCCGGCATCCTTGACCACGCCGGCGGCGCGCAGCACCGCCTGGGCGCCGGCATCGCAGGCGATCGCCTTGAGGTGACCGTAGGCATCGCGCACCCAGTCCACCGCCGCCGACTCCTTTGCCAAAGCCTTGCTGGCGCCCTCGGACAACACCAGAACCACCGCATCGAACAGAACCGACGGCGTACCGGCAAGCTGACCGTCAGCAGGCAGCTTCTTACCGTTACTGAGTTTGGCGCCGCCCACCTTGGGCGCTACGATCTTGACCGTAGCGCCTGCGTCCTCGGCAGCCTTGCGCAAAGCCCCGATGGTCACGCCATCGGAACCCTCATCGATCAGGATGCCGATCTGACGTCCTTCTAGCGTAGATTTCATCTTGCCGATGATCTGCAGTGCGGGAGACAGGGGCATATCCTGTGGTTTCACCGTCGTGGGTGCGGCAGCAGGCAAGGTCTCCAGGCCAAGGCCCTTGGACACGCGCGTGGCCAGATCGGCATCGATGTGGCGTAGATGACCGATGACGCGTCCGCGCACTTCGTTCGTCTCCACCTTGGATAGTTCGAACACCAGCGCGGAAGCGATGTGCGCTTGTTCGGGCTTGGTCTGGCTGCGATAGAACAACCTTGCCTGGCTGTAATGGTCCGCGAAGCTCTCGACGCGAATGCGACCTTTGGCGCCATCGTCAGCAGGTTGCGCGAAACTGCGGAAACCCTTCGGTGCCTCGCGCGGCGCGTCGGCCTGCAACGAGCTGGGTTCGTAATTCACGCGTCCCTTGGTCACATGCATCTGCATGTGACCGTCGCGCTGTAGATTGGCGTAGGGGCACTGGGGTGCGTTGATCGGTATCTGATGGAAATTCGGCGAGCCCAGGCGCGAGAGTTGGGTATCGAGGTACGAGAACAACCGGCCTTGCAACAGCGGGTCGTTGCTGAAGTCGATGCCCGGCACAATGTTGGCGGGACAGAACGCGACTTGCTCGGTCTCGGCGAAGAAATTCTCCGGCCAGCGATCGAGCACCATGCGGCCGATCACCGTCAGCGGCACCACTTCTTCAGGAATCAGCTTGGTGGGATCGAGATGATCGAAGGGAAACTGGTCGGCCTCTTCCTGCGTAAACAACTGCACGGCCAGCTCCCACTCGGGATAATCGCCGCGCTGGATGGCCTCGAACAGATCGCGGCGATGGAAGTCCGGGTCGGCGCCGGCGATCTTCACCGCCTCGTCCCACACGGTGGATTGCAGGCCGAGCTTTGGCCGCCAGTGAAACTTGACGAAAGTGGATTCACCCTTGGCGTTCACCAGCCGGAAACTGTGGATGCCGAAACCCTCCATCATGCGCAGCGAGCGCGGGATGGC
>JAATFF010000126.1 GCA_015655335.1 Lysobacterales bacterium
AGATGATTACTCCCGAACGCATCATGGCCTGGGCTATACCGGGCTTCTTCGTACTGATCGGTATCGAGCTGCTGGTCGCGAAGTGGCGCGGCCGCGATGTTTATCACAGCAACGACGCCATCAATAGCCTGGGTCTGGGTGTGATTTCGCAGATCGTGGGTGTGTTCACTAAGCTGTTCGCCATCGGCATCTACGGCTGGTGCGCGACGCATCTCGCACCGTGGACGTTGCCGGCGAACAGCGTATGGGTATGGATCAGCGGACTGTTACTGTATGACCTGCTTTACTACTGGCTGCATCGCTTCGGTCACGAAGTGAATGTGCTGTGGGCGGCTCATGTCGTGCATCACCAGAGCGAGAGTTACAACCTCACCACCGCGCTACGCCAGACGGGTAGCGGTTTCCTTCTGGGCTGGCTGTTCTACCTGCCGATGGCGCTGCTTGGCTATCCCACCGAAGTGTTTGCGGTCGTGGCGTTGATCGACCTGCTTTATCAATTTTGGGTGCATACCGAGGTGGTCGATCGCCTGGGTTGGTTCGATCGCGTGTTTTGTTCGCCCTCCAACCATCGCGCGCATCATGCGGTGAATGATCGCTACCTCGATCGCAACTACGGCGGCATCCTGATCGTGTGGGATCGATTGTTCGGCAGCTTCGTCGAAGAAAACGACGACGATCCGCCGATCTACGGCACGCGCTCGCCGTTGCAAAGCTGGAATCCGTTATGGGCCAACGTCGAAGTGTATTGGGCGATGCTCAAGGACAGCTGGCATGCCCGTCATTGGCTGGACAAGTTGCGCGTGTGGATCAAACCGCCGGGCTGGCGTCCTACCGATGTTGCAGCACGCTTTCCCAAGGCCGATTTCGACATTCGCCACGCACGCTACAGTCCGCCGCTCTCGAAGGCCTTGAAAACATATGGCATCGTGCAGTTCGCATTGATGCTATTGATGGGCGTGAATTTTCTCGGTGTGGCGCCTCAGCTTGCGCTGTCTCCCGTCATTGCCTACGCCGCGTATCTCACATTTAGTTTGTGGGTGCTTGGTTTTCTGATGGAAGGACGCCGCGTAGGTATTTGGTTGGAGTTGTTGCGCACCATCGGCACGGCGATGGGCGTCGCACTCAGCGGCCGCTGGTTCGGTGTCGCGCATCTCGATGCGCGCGTTGTCGTCGCCATGTTGGTGGTGTTCGGCATCAGTGCGTTGGCGGTGCTGTGCATCGCTGGGTACGAGCGGCGTCATGCCGATGCGATACGGCCGGTGCTGGGTTAACGCATTGCTCAGATCGACACCTGCCGGCCAATATCTACAACTTGATCCGCCGGCACATGCAGATAATCGGTCACGCGCGCGCAATTGCGCATGAGCACGCTGAATATCGCCTCGATCCAGCGTGGCAGGCCACGACCGTCTTCGCGCGGTACGATTTTTTCCATGCCGATGAAATACGTCAGCTTGTCGGGATCGATAGGGCAGTCGTGTGTAGCGATCTGTGCCATGAGCGAAGGCAGATTGGGTCGTTGCATGAAACCGTAACTGGCCGTCACGGACCAGAAGTTGGGCACCAATTCCGAGATGGTGAGGCGGTCCTTGGTGGCGATGTAGGGTGTGGACGCAATGTCCAGCGTTACCGTCAGAACGCGTTGGTGAAGAGCGTGGCTGTGCTTGACGTACCACTGCATCACCGGCGGCGTATTGGCTTTGGCGCGCGTCAAGAACACCGCGGTGCCCGGCACGCGAGAGACTTTCGCATCGGCGAGGCCGGCCAAAAAGGCATCGATGGGAATGGGATTTTCGCTCAGGCGATTGGCGATCGCCGTGATGCCTTTGTGCCACACGTACATCACCAGATATACCAAGGCCGCAAGGATCAGCGGTACATAGCCGCCATCGAACAACTTCATCATGTTGGACGAGAAGAACGACACATCGACCACGAAGAACAAGCCGGCCACGGTGCTGCTTGCGATGAGGTTCCATTTCCAGATTTCGCGCATCGCGATGAAAAGCAGGCCCGTGGTCATTAGCATGGTGGCGGAAACGGCGATGCCGTAGGCGGCGGCCAGATTGTCGGATTTGCGAAAACCCAAGGCGAGGCCGATCGTCACCAGCATCAGCAACCAATTGACCGCGCCGACGTAAATCTGCCCATAACCTTCTTCGGACGTTTGCAAAACTTTCAGTCGAGGCATCCATCCGAGTTGAATCGCTTGCCGTGTCATCGAAAACGCGCCGGTGATGATTGACTGGCTGGCGATGATGGTGGCGATGGTCGACAGAATGATCAGCGGCAAGGTCAGTGGCGCCGGGCACAGGCGATAGAAAATGTTGCCTTCCGTCGGCGCGCCAGAGAGCACGATGGCACCTTGCCCGGCGTAATTGAGCACCAGGCTAGGGAACACCAACGCGGACCACGCCAGCTTGATCGGTCCGGCGCCGAAGTGGCCCATGTCGGCGTAAAGGGCTTCCGCGCCAGTAACGCACAGGAAAACGCCGCCCAGCACCAGGAACCCGGTGCCGCCGCTGTGTAGTAGATAATGAAGTCCGTCGTAGGGATTCAGCGCCCAGAGGATCGCGGGATGTCGCGCGATACCCCATATCCCCAGTACCGCCATGGTGAGAAACCACAACGCCATGATGGGACCGAACGCGCGCCCGATTTTCGCCGTGCCCATCGGTTGCAGCGCAAACAAGGCGAGCAGGATAAGAACGGCCAGCGGCAACACGTACGGGTGCAGCGCTGGCTCCACGATGTTCAAGCCTTCCAATGCCGACAGCACCGAGATGGCAGGTGTAATCGCGCCATCGCCGTAAATCAGCGCGGCGCCGAACAAACCCATTGCCACAATCATCGGTCGCGTACGCCGCTTCACGCCCAACAACGCCATCAACGCGAGAATGCCGCCTTCGCCGTCGTTATCGATGCGCATGGCGAATCCGGCATATTTCACCGACGTCACGATGATCAGCGTCCATACCAATAGCGAGATCACGCCAAATATCGTTTGCGGGTTATCGCCGCCGGTCATGTCCAGCACGGTCTTGAAGGTATACAGCGGACTGGTGCCGATGTCGCCGAACACCACACCGAGTGCACCAACGCCGGCGACCATTAGGGCGGGTTTTTTCCAGGGAGCGGCTTCGGATGCGGGAGTCACGGAATACCTGCGCTTCGGGGCCTGTGGGAATCGACAGCCTAGGGCCATTCGGTGACAGTCTAGGCGCTCACGTCGTCCCGTGAGAGGCAGAACCTCATCGTGACGGCGCCCATCGCCCGTGCTGGGTGCCGGCGCCGATGGCGTCCTGCTTTCGCTATGATCGGATTTTTGTGATGGGGAGAGATGCCGATGCGATTCCTGAGCCGGATGCTGCGCCACAAATCCGTCGAACAATTGCAGGCGGAGGCGGGCCGGCGCGGGGATTTTCGTCGGGTACTCGGCCTCTGGCAGCTTACGGCGATCGGTATCGGCGGCATTATCGGCGTCGGCATCTTTGTGCTCGCGGGCCAGCAGGCGGCGATGAACGCAGGGCCGGCGGTGGCGCTGAGTTTCATCATCGCCGGCTTCGGCAGCGCCTGCGCCGCGCTGTGCTACGCGGAATTTGCCGGGCTGATTCCGGTGACAGGCAGCGCCTACACCTATGGTTACGCCGTGCTGGGCGAGTTCGTGGCGTGGATCATCGGCTGGGATTTGTTGCTCGAATACGCCCTGGTCGTGGCCGTGGTGGCGATCGGTTGGTCCGGTTACGTGCAGGTGCTGCTCGGTTCGGCCGGCATCCATCTGCCCGATTGGGCGCAGCAGAGCATGAGTGCGCAGACGATGGAGTATTACCTGCAGCGGATGTTCGGTATGCACGGCACGCAGGTCATTGCCGGTCCCAGTGATGGGCATCGCTTCAATGTAATTGCCGCCGGTATTTCGCTGTTGGTCGCCGCATTGCTCACGATGCGCACCGAATGGGGTGCGCGTTTCAACACCGTGGTGGTGACGATCAAGGTGATCGGTGTGCTGCTGGTGGTGGGCGTAGGCGTGTTCTACGTGCATACGGCGAACTGGCAACCCTTCATTCCCGCGCGCGTGATCGATGCACAAGGCGTGGGGCACTTTGGTTGGGCCGGTGTGCTGACCGGTGCCAGCGTGGTGTTTTTCGCGGTGTTCGGTTACGACACGCTCACCACGGCCGCGGAGGAAGCCAAACACCCGCAGCGCGATTTGCCGCGCGCGGTGTTGCTGTCGCTGGCGGTGGCGATGGTGCTGTATATCGCCGTGTCGCTGGTGCTGACGGGCATTACGCACTACAGCCATCTGGGCGGCGATGCGTCGGTATCCGATGCCTTTGAATCGATCGGCCTGCACTGGTTGAGTGTGACTATCGCAGCCGCGGCCGTGATCGGTGTGACCAGCGTGTTGTTCGCCTTCATGCTGGGCGCGGCGCGCATCTGGTTTGCGCTCGCGCGCGATGGTTTGCTTCCGGCGTGGTTCGCGCGCATCCATCCACGCTTTGGCACACCTGCGCGTCCGACCATCATCCTCGGTGTATTCACCGCACTGGTGGCGGGATTGCTGCCGATCGGCGAAGTCGCCGAGCTGGTGAACATCGGCACGCTAAGCGCCTTCATCATCATCTGCACAGCAGTGCTGGTGCTACGCGTGCGCAAGCCCTATGTGGCGCGTAGTTTTCGCGCGCCGGCGCTTGCCGTCGTCGCACCGCTGGGCGTGCTGTTTTCGCTGTTGCTGATTTTTGGTGTGCCGTGGGCCGATACCGATGGCTGGCACCGCATCGGTGGACTGCCGTGGATCACCTTTGAGCGCTTCATTATCTGGATGGCGCTGGGTTGCCTGATCTATTTCGGATACGGAATACGGCATAGCCGTTTAGAAAATATGAGCGACGACTAGTCATGACCTCTGGCAGGGGAGGTCAGGTGGGGCCTTGGCTCTACCATGGATCGGTCACCGCCGATTGGCGGCAGTCATCCACCTGCTGTTCCTGCGGCGCTCCGCGCGGACAGTGTCTGCTCGGAGTCGCCTAGTGAAATTTCGTACGATGCGTTTCAGCCTTATTGCCGCCGCTGTGGTTGCGGCTTGTGCCCTGTCGGCAACGGCCGCCGCCCAAACAGAAGCGGCCGATGTGCCGGCCCCGGTCGACCAGCCGTACGCGGGCATGCTTACGGTCAATGTGGACCTGAGCGACGCCGGCAAACGCATTTTCCGCTCGCACGAAATCATTCCGGTAAAAGCCGGCGCACTCACCTTGTTCTATCCGAAATGGATTCCCGGTGAGCATGCACCGTCGGGTCCGGTGCAAAACGTGTCCGGCCTGATCATCCGCGCCAACGGCAAACAGCTGCCGTGGCGGCGCGATCTGCGCGACATGTTCGCGCTGCATCTGGACGTGCCGCAGGGCGTGAGCCAGCTCGACCTGGAATTCCAGTTCCTGTCGCCGGGCGACGGTGAAGGTAGCAACTTCGGCGCCAGCGCATCGGCGACACCGGATCTGGTCGACATGGAGTTCAATCAGGTCGCGTTTTACCCGGCCGGCTACTACACGCGGCAGATCCAGATTCAGCCGACGGTGCAGTTGCCCAGCGGCTGGAAGTTTGGATCAGCGCTGGAGATCGACAACCAGTCCGGCAGCACCATCCACTTCAAGCCGTTGAGCTTCAATAACTTCGTCGATTCGCCGATGATTGCCGGCGCCAACTTCAATCGCGTCGATCTCGATCCGGGCGCAAGCGTGCCGGTGCATTTGAATGTCGTGGGCGATTCGGCCAAGGATGTGAAGCTTACCGACAAGCAGCTCGAGCAGCAGCGCAACGTGGTCAAGCAGACCAACCTCCTGTTCGGCGCGCACCACTACAACCACTACGATTTCCTGCTGACGCTGTCGGACCACACCGGACATTTCGGCCTGGAACACCACCAGTCCAGCGACGATCGCCTGCCGGCCAACTTCTTCACCGACGACGATATGCATATGCTTGCCGGCAGCCTGATGCCGCATGAATTCGTGCATTCGTGGAACGGCAAATTCCGTCGCCCGGCCGATCTTTGGACGCCCAACTTCAACGTGCCGATGCAGGACGATCTGCTATGGGTGTACGAAGGCCTGACCGATTACTGGTGCGGCATCCTGACCGCCCGCGCCGGCTTGTGGTCGCCCGATCAGTACCGCGACTCGATCGCCAATATCGCGGCCCAGATGAGCTATCGCACCGGCCGCAGCTGGCGCTCGCTGCAAGACACCGCCGATGCTGCACCGCTCACTTACTACGGTTCCGAAAGCTGGATCAACTGGATCCGCGATACCGACTTCTATCCGGAAGGTCAGCTGTTGTGGCTCGATGTCGACACCAAAATCCGCGAACTCAGCGGCGGCAAACACTCGCTGGATGATTTCGCGCATGCGTTCTACGGCATGGACAACGGCAGCTACGTCACCAAGACCTACAACTTCGAAGATGTCGTAAGCACGCTCAACCAGGTTCAACCCTTCGACTGGTCGAAATTCCTGCGTGATCGCCTCGACTACACCGGTGCCGAGTTGCCAGAGCACGGCATCGAGCGCGGCGGTTGGAAGCTGATCTTCAACGACACGCAGAATGCCGAAGAAAAAGCCGGTGAGGGCATTCGCCACGGCGCGAGCTTCGCCTATTCCATGGGCGTAGTCGTGAACCATGAAGGACGTATCAGCGATGTGCAGTGGAACGGTCCTGCCTTCCAGGCCGGTCTAGTACCGGGCCTCACCATCGTCGCCGTCAACGGCCGCGATTTCTCTCCCGATGCATTGAAAGATGCGATTGTCGCGGCGAAATCCGCGCAGGCGCCGATCGAGTTGCTAGTCAAGAACGTCGATGTGTACAGCACCGTGAAGGTGGATTACCACGGCGGCCTGCGCTATCCGCATCTGGTGCGCGCCGATGGCAAGGATCTGATCGGAGCCATCGTGGCGCCGCGGAAGTAATTGGCGCGACATCCAGCTGCGCCGACGTTTGTCGCGCGCAATCGTCTACCGCAACGGCCGCCTTTGGGCGGCCGTTGTCGTTGGTGGCACCAACCGACCAGGGCGCGGGTCGCCTTCAACGAGTCAAGACTGGGATATCTCTGCCGATATATGAGGCATGGGCGGATATCGCAAGAAATCGCCGCATGACGTATGCATCGAAGGCGATCGAGGGGTATCGGCCATGCTTTGGGCCAGGTGAGAGGAGCCATGGGCAAATTCTGGAAACGCCTATTCGTGCGAGAGCAGCCGAAAGAGCGGCCGCGCCTCAGCGTGGTCCTTCCTTGGCCGGGCGACCCTGCGCCGCCCGAGCAGGCGCCTGCGCTGAGCAGTGCCGATGTCCAGGATTGGTTCTATCGCCTGGTGTTGGGTATGCCTGGTTCCGAAGCCACGGAACTGCGTCCGCCCGAGCAAGTGATGCTCAAACGTCTCGATGAGCTTTGTGGCGGCGATCGATTGGATATCACCAGCTTGCCGCGATTGCCCGAGGTGTTGCCGCAGTTGCTGCGCCTGCTCAAGAGCGAGAACTCCGACGGCACCAAAGTCGCCAAGCTGATCGGTCGCGATCCGGTATTGGTGGGCGAGGTGATGCGCGTCAGCCGCAGCGCGCATTACCGCACTGCGAGGCCGATCAGCAGCCTTCAGCATGCCGTGGTGTTGCTTGGACACGATGGCTTGCGCCAGATGGTTACGCAGCACGTCATGAAGCCCATCCTGCAAGCCAGCGCGGGCATGCTCGGGCACGCGGCCGGTCAGCGTTTGTGGGATCACGCCGAACGATGCGCGCTTGCCAGTACGTACCTGGCGAAAGGGCACGGCGATCCCTTCGAGGCCTATCTCGTGGGTGTGGTTTGCAACGCGGGCGTGGGCGCGATGATTCGCGTGCTCGATCAGGAAGCGCCGCCGACGTTGGGCGTATTCAGCCGCCAGTTTCTGGCCAGTTACGTCAGCATGGCCAATCACCTCACGCTGCGTGCGGCACGCCATTGGGAGTTGCCGCCGAATGTGATCGAGGCGCTGCGTGAGCGCTTGGAAGTGCGATCCAAACCGCCGGTTACCGAGTTAGGGAATGCGTTGTTGGCGGCCGATCACTTGGCAATGATTCAGATGTTGGCGGAGAACCATGTGATCGATCGGAATACGCCGCCGGCGCAGGGGCGTGGGGATCGATTGCCGGATGTGTTGGTGGATCGGGCGTTGCAGGAGTTGCGGAGGAATTTTCGGCAGCATGAGGCGTATGTGGGGTGAGTTTGGTGGTGATGTTTTTTGCTGCTGTATTTCGCCTCACTCGTCGCCCCGGCGAACCCCCCGAGGGGGCCCAGCGCCGGGGCCCAGCGTCTTGGGTTTCGCTGTGATGTTTGTGCTTCGCTAGGTTATTCACCTGCGAAGAGCTTTCGGCCCCTATCGGGCCCGAGTCACTTTTCTTTGCTTGCCCAACGCAAAACGGTAGCTGTTGCACAAAAGCTCATTCCCCTTGGGCCACCGAGCGTAAGTGATTTAACTGGTTGATTTTGTTTGCATTCAAGCCTGGGTTATTCAATTGGACAGCTTTGCCGCCAGAGACGACGATTGATCCAAATGCTTCCGCCGGCGATACCAAAGGGGATACGTAAAGGCGGCTATGCAGTTGCCGTGATCGAGCAACTACAGATATTTTTATTGATGCCGTTATGCTCTGCACCGACAACGCCGAAGTTGCGACTTCTCGGCGTTTTGCGGGAGCTGCGGCTGGTGCGCTAGCATCCTGAATGGATTTTCAAAGGATGCGTGCGGCGAGCAGCTATGCCGCTCGGGAAGTCACAAATGACTATGCCCCTCAGTGGGCAGTTCAGCAGGGGAAATGGAATGAGTCTTGCTTCGAATGGAACCAGCTCTGCCTCGCAATTGATGGATCCTGAAGTGAGGGCTGAGCAGATTGCGCTGCGCGCAACAGAGGCACGCAAGGCGGGCCGAGTCCGGAAAGAATACAAATTCAGGAATGGCGTGGACCTCCCCCTGATATCGTTTCCGATCGATGCACTGATTTATCGCCTTGAGAATTACAGAACCCGTGATCGTCAGCTCAGCCTAACAGCCCAGGGACGTGTTGGGCCCGATTTCTTTATTCTGTACGCAGGGAAGATAGTTCTGTCCAGAGCGAGCAACACAAGCGCTATCGCTAGTACCACCAAAACGTGCGCTTTGAACGATAGATTGGCCGAGCCTTGAACCATAGTTTGGCCAGCTCTGCAAAGTATGACGAGATTGTGCAGCTACCTCGCTAAGAGCCGCTTGAACTCCAAGTCCACGATGTCGGCGAACGTAGTAGGTGTTGCGTAGGCGCGAGCGACTAACATCGCTCCGTAGACCATCGCCATGAAGGCCTCGGCTTCTTGCCGAACGGAATGGCGCAATTGAAAGACGCCGAGCTGCGAGCCTGTGTTCAAGACGGTCTCAAGCCAATTTGTCAGCGCGCGAAAATGCGCGCGCACGGCGTCGGCCAAGTCGCTGGGTAGTGTCGGCATCTCAGCTGCGAGCATACCCGCGACACAGAAAGGCGCCGACGCGTCAGCGATGCATTTTTCCCAATAACCGGTGTAGGTGAGAAGTTGTTGCTGGGGATCGACCTCGGCGTTAGCGAGCGCTCGTGCATGTTGTTCGATTTGCGCTCGTGACTCGTCCACGACGGCCCGCGCCAGGTCGGCCTTGGCGGGAAAGTGGTGGTGAATGCTCGCCTTGCGTACCTGTACTTGGTCGGCTACGTCCGCGTAGCTGAATCCGTTGTAGCCCCGCGTCTGGATGAGGTAACGGGCCGAATCGATGAGCTTCTGTTGTGTCGTCATAGAGCCATCCTACCACTAGGTAGGCATATCCGAGACACCCAGCGAATCCAGTTAGGGGGCCAAATTCAGAGTTGACGCTATATCTACCTACTAGTAGGATGGCATCTCTATCGACTAGGAGCACTCATCATGACGTGGTTACAGCAGTTCTATTTTCTTCGGGCCGGCGTAGCCGTTGCATGGATTACGCTGGTCGTGATCACGGCGCCCGCGTCATTGGCGGTCGCAGGCGCGTTGCTTGTGCTCTATCCGGCGTGGGACGCCTTCGCGAACTGGCTGGACGCGCAGAAAAGCGGCGGCCTTGCGCTCAACAAAGGCCAAACGTTCAACATGATCGTCAGTGCAATTACTGCAATTTGTATGGGCATTGCGGTGGGCGTGCATGGCAATGCGGGTGGCGTTCTGGTGTTTGGTAGCTGGGCGCTTCTTGCGGGTATCTTTCAGTTGACCGTGGGCATCTCGCGCCGAAAACTCGGTGGACAGGCCTTCATGATGATCAGCGGTGCGCAGTCGGCGCTCGCGGGTATCGTCTTTATTTACCAGTCTTTCCGTGTCGCGCCCGGACTCGTTCAGCTGACTGGCTATGCCGGATTTGGCGCCTTTTACTTCTTGGCTGCAGCTTTGTGGCTGACCTTCAAAAAGAAACGCGCGGTACACGCCATGTCGTGACGCTGCTCTTTAGAAACGGTATCAGGCTACTTATTTTTGATCAGACAGAGCTTCTGATGGTGCGTGTGACGAACAAGATCACTCGATAAAAACGCCCGGCAAGTTCATTGCCGGGCGCACGCCTTTGCCATGTTTATGATGACATTCGTGTCAGGAAGAAGTTGAGTCTTAATCCCTTTTCGTTGATTTTCTTCAATACGTTGAAAGTCCAGAATCGTTGAGCGTTCCGGATCTCTAGAAACCTTAATGCATGCGATCTTTCCAAACAGCGATGACATAAGTGAGAGGGTCCCCAAAAATCTCCTCGTTCAATCAACACGTTGCGTGCGGACTGAAGGAACAGTGCGCACATGATGCGGTCATTCCTCACGGGTTACGAAGCCAGAGGAGACCACACCATGCGCGCGACCAAAGTATTGCAAAAGTGCCTCGGCGATGCACTCAGTTCGATGCATGCGTTGCGCAGTCGCGTGCTGCTGCACGCCGTTGAGGCGATGATTCACGGCAGCCGTCTGACGCTGATCGATCTGGCCCGTGCGTGGCCCGGTGCAGAGCGGATTCGTGCGCCGCTGAAGGCATTGGATCGACTGTTGGGCAACCATCATCTGCATGCCGAGCGTGAACACATCTATCAGGCCATGACGCGTTGGCTAGTACGTAGCGCGCAGCCAGTCATCGTGATCGATTGGTCGGATCTGAAGGAGGATCGCAGCTGGCATCTGTTGCGTGCCGCCATGCCGGTGGGCGGCCGAACGTTACCGATTCTGGATATGGTGTTTCCGGGTGGTCAGCAAGGTTCGCCCAAAGCCGAGAAGCGCTTTCTGCAACGCCTGGCGAAGCTGCTTCCGAAAGATGCTCGTCCCATTCTCGTCACCGATGCGGGGTTTCGTTCCCCGTGGTTTCGCGCGGTGGAGGCGCTGGGTTGGCACTGGCTGGGGCGCTTGCGTCATCGCTCACACGTCAAGCCGGTCGATGCACCGCAGGAACCGTCCCAGTGGGTGTCATGCAAGGCCATGTATGAGTTGGCCACCCGGTCACCACGTGACTTCGGCTTGATGCACACCGTGCGGTCCGAGCCACTGACTGCCCGTGTCGTACTGCACGCGAAGCCACCCAAAGGTCGCAAGCATCGCAATCGGCAAGGCGTGCCAGCGCGCAACTCCAACAGTCGCAAGAATGCACAACGGGAGAGCGAACCGTGGTTGCTGGTGGCCTCGCCTTCGCTGACGCTCAGCGCGCGCCAGTTGATCACGCTGTACGGGCGACGCATGCAGATCGAGCTGTCGTTCCGCGATCTGAAATCCCATCGCTACGGGCAGGGCTTCGAAGACAGCCTCACACGTAAGGGGGCGCGTATCGAAGTGCTGTTGCTGCTCAGCGCAATGGCTGCGTTTGCCAGTTGGCTGGTGGGCATGGCGTGCGAGCGCTGCGGTATCGATGCATGGCTCGCGCCATTCCGATCGAGACGACGCCTCTACTCGATCATGCGGCTGGGGCGCGAGGCGCTCGTGCGACGATGGTCGAGCACGCGCTTGAGCGAACTCATCGATCAGCTACGACACCCCAGCCCGCAATTGCTCGATCAACTGGGGGTGCCGGCATGAAAACGTGGGGAAACCTCAGCGTCAGAGTACTTTTCAAAATGGGAAATTCACTCTGCCTCTTTTTTATTCGCGCGCGAACGCATCGCTCATCGAGAAATTCTTGCCGGTCAATATCAACGTCGTTGAATAGCGATCCGACGCATGGAAGGTCGAGCGCATGAGCTTTACCGTCAACACCAATCCGCGTCCCCTGACAGATCGCGGCACCGCATGTATGCGATGGTGCTTTTGTCGGGCGTGCCCATCCGCCAGTGATGAGTTCGGCACGCCCGACATGAGTGAAGTAGCGCGGATCGCCTGGGTTGCACCCCAAACGATCCGCTGGCCACAACCAACTAGAAGTGAGTTGACCATGGTTACGCTCGATCATACGGCACACACGCAAACGCGTGTTCCCACCAAGCCGATATTTGTACTGCTTCACCGCCGCTCATACTGCGCGGCGTCGGGCCACACTGGGCAAACGTAAAAACGGAATCAGTTACTTCCGCCAACACGTGCAGGATTTTTCCTGCAGCCCTTCACGCCACGCGCAATACGTGGCGTGACCTACAGTGATGGAACACGCCGATGAATAAAAAACCCCACGAGCTGTTCAACCCAGCAAGCTACGTCTTGTCCCGCGATAACTACGACGAACTCTGCACCATCCGCGACAAGCTGCTGCTAATGGCACAACTCGCCGGCACCGCCACATCCAACGGCGATCACGACACCATACTTTTCATTCGCCGCAGTTTGATCGGGCAACTCTTCGGTGACCTGAGCTTTCAGGTCGGCGATGTGTTGGAGGCTGTCGCGAAGACCATGACGCGCGTGCGACGTCCCCCCGCTTTCAGTAGCGGAGCGAATTAGAGTCCGGGATTACTTTAACTGCTTGGCATAGTCGGCGGGAGTCAGTCCGCCCAGCGCCTTCTTGGGTCGTTCCTCGTTGTAT
>JAATFF010000009.1 GCA_015655335.1 Lysobacterales bacterium
ATCGCGCCACCGCCATAGCCCATGATGGCAAAGCCGGTAGCCAGACCACGCCGATCCGGAAACCATTTGATCAACGTGGAAACCGGCGTGATGTAGCCAAGCCCCTGCCCCACCCCGCCAAGTACGCCGCAACCGAGGAAGGTCAGCCACAGCTGGTGCATCGATACGCCGATACCGCCGATCACCAATCCGCCACCCCAGCACAATGCGGCGATGAAGCCCGCCTTACGCGGTCCGGCGTGTTCCAGCCAGCCACCCCAGATCGCTGCTGAAATACCCAGCATGGCGATGAAGGTTTCAAAAATATGCGTCACCGCCGGCACCGTCCAATTACAGGACGCGGCGAACAGTTGAGTAAAGAAACCCAGGCTTTCGCAGCTCGGCGCGCCGGGCACCAGCTTGCTCATCGGCAACCAGAACACCGAGAAACCGTAAGCCATGCCAATGCACAAATGGATGGCTAAAGCGGCCGGCGGCACCAGCCACCGATTGAAGCGCGGCCCTGCGATCGTGCGCCCCCTGGACAACAAACCCAGCGCCACTCCACCTGACGCCGTTACAGCCTCAGACTCGACAGTCATGAACGTCTCCCTCTGTAATCACGGGACAACTGATGTATCGCATTGGCGACACGTCTGACTGTAGCTTAAGCGAAGCAACAAACGTCTACGATGTATTCGAAATATTTACCGCTGCGCAACATGTCACATTCGGAAACGCATGCGGAGTCGTTCCAAGCTTATGTACGCAGGCAACCTTTTAGCTCGCCCCGCGCACATACCCGTATGTGACACGGTCGTGCAGTGCAATATGAAATAATCGTTTGAGATTAACGCGCTGCTAGCCGCGCCTGTACTTCCGCATAGATGCGCGCGCGCTTTGCGGAAAACCAACCCATCACGCCGGTGATCGGCACGGGAAGCAGTCCGGTAAAGCGCGTTGCGTCGGCGACGCGCTGCAGGTGTGCGCAATGGAAATCGGCAAACGCCTCGGCCAATTCCGGCGTGCGAAAAGGGGTTTCCACATATTCGTCCATGAGGGCGCCGAGGGTAGCGGCGGCACGGCGCGCGATGTCGATATTGGCGAGCACGACGGTCGAATCGCCATGTGGGACGTTATAGGCGGCTTCGATGGCCTTCACGAGTTGGCGAAACTCGGTGGCATGCAGGGGCCGGCACGAGATGGGCGCTTTCGCGCGCGCCAGCAACCATGCCTGGTCAGTACGCGCCAGCGCGCCAGAGTTGTTGGTCGCCACATCCAGAGCGTCGCTATAGCTGTACGCAAGTTCACCCATCAGTTCGATGGCAAGCTCTTCACGCACCATGGGTAAATCGCGTCGTATGCCGTCGCGCCCGTACCAGCGTATGTATTCCGGCGTGACCTGAAGAAAGCTGCCGCGCGGTGGGCGCGAAAAAAGCCGCTCCTCCGCGTCACCCTGCAATGCGGGATGTACGGCCTTCATACCGGAGGCGCGCGCGGCGAGCGCACGATCCAGCAACACTTCAGCGGTAACAAGTTCGTGGTGGTAGTCGCCAAAAAGGCTGTCGTCATCGACATTGACGAAGTACACGAAACGGATATGACGCACGACGCGCGCAGCACGCCTGGCCCGTTTCGCCGGATCGGTTAAACGGCGCTTCCACGCACGCAAACGACCCGCCACACCGGATGTACCGATTAGCGGCTGCGCGGCAAGACTGCCGTGCGCAGATGGCAAGTTGCTGAGCAACGCGCCCACTTCACGGTCCGATACCGGAACGGTATTCATGGCGTTGTCGCCGTCGAACGAAACTTCTGATTCACACACACCGACACCCTCAAACTACAAGCGTGCGCGGCAATATCCATTACCGTTCGCAACGCGTTGAAGATCGCCTTTGAATTCCTTGGCAGAGAGCGCCTCGGCAGCGCGGTGTTACTGGTCTTGGCCTCCATGGCCGCACGCACCCTGCGCGCACGGAGCATGCATGCTCCACGCACGTTGCGGGCAACGTCGCGAATACCTTCGCCGTAAACGGATCACCGGCATAGCCGGCTCGATCCACCATCTCCATGTCCGCACTCGGGGCAGCCCGGATCGGCCATATGTGCACGCAATCGTGCACGCAAGATCCGCGCGTCTATCTGTTAGCTGTCGTGAAGTCCGACACGAATGCCGAGGGGGAATCGTTCGTGGGACTGCACACGCTCACATGTCGCGCTCGCCAACTCGGCAAACGGCACATCAGCGCCCTGGGGAACGCGCATTATAACGATTACATGGGCTCAAACGTTAAATTCGTGACCTCTGACACATGTTTTTTTCAAACGCGTGCCTTGAGAGGATCCATCTATTCAGTACGGATCGCGATCGAGCCACTCGATCACTGCGCTGGCGGCCCCTTCAGCTCGACCATGTTGCCTTGAGGATCAAAGAGATAGATCGACGGCCCTTCGCCTTTGGCACCGTAGCGGCTGCCGATGTCGCCCACATGCACACCGTGTGCCTTGAGATGCGCAACGATGGCCGACTCGTCGTATCCCTCCACGCTGAGGCACAAGTGATCCATGTTGTGCCCTTCGGTACCGGGGCCGGCGCCGCCGTGACGACCGAGCTTGCCATCCAAGCTGACCATATCGATGAGAGAAGCGCCGGCGCGAAGTTGTACCAGGCCGATCTCGTCCTGCCGTCGCTCGACGCTGCATCCGAGCACATCGCAGTAGAAAGCCAACATGGTCGGCATGTCGTAGACGCGCAGGACCAGATGGTCCAGCTGTTCGATGCGAAAAGGCGGTTTGTTCATGCTTTTTTGCTCATCATCCAAACGAAAGCCTGAATGACAAGGGGGCGGGTGGTTCAGGGGAGCCCGAGGCTACTCCTGCCGCCATAAAAACGGCAGTGCGCAACCCTTAGCGCAGGGTATAATCGCCTTCTTGATGTACATGGTGGGAGAAGCGGGCATACGCCCGCTGCCGAAGGCGCAACGCCCGTAATCGCTCAGGCCCCATACCGCCGTGAACCAAGACTCTGGAGAGACCGGTTAGATCCGGCGCCGAAGGGGCACGAAGCGCACCGCGCTTCCAAACTCTCAGGCAAAAGGACAGAGGGGCGCCCCGCGTGCGGCCTGCACGCGTTTTTCGGACGCCCCATGCCATGAGTCAGACAAACGCCCCTTCGCTGCGCGAACTCGAGCACCACCACGCTTTTATCGAGCGCCACATCGGCCCGAACGACGCCGAGATCGCACAGATGCTGCACGTGATCGGTCACGGTTCGCTTGAAGCGATGACCGATGCCATCGTGCCGGGTCAGATCAAGTCCAAGCAGCCGTTGGCGCTGCCGGAAAGCATCACCGAGGAAGAAGCGCTGGCGAAGATCCGCCTCATCGCGCGCAAGAACAAAGTGTTCAAGAATTTTATCGGCCAGGGTTACTACGGCACGCTTACGCCAAACGTCATCCTGCGCAATATTCTGGAGAATCCCGCATGGTACACGGCGTATACGCCGTACCAGGCGGAGATCTCGCAAGGCCGCATGGAAGCACTGATCAACTTCCAGACCATGGTGGCCGACCTCACCGGCATGGATATCTACAACGCCTCGCTGCTGGACGAAGCCACCGCCGCGGGCGAAGCAATGACGCTGGCCAAGCGTTCGGCCAAGTCCAAATCCAACGTGTTCTTTGTCGCTCATGACGTGAACCCGCAGACGCTGGAAGTGCTGCACACGCGCGCCGATGGCATCGGCATCGAGCTGCACATCGGCGACGCGGCGGATGCGATCAAGGTCGACAGCTTCGGCGTGCTGCTGCAATACCCGAACACGTTCGGCCAGATTCATGACTACCAAGCCGTCGCCGATGCGGTGCATGCGCGCGGCGGCATCGTCGCCGTCGCCACCGACCTGCTGGCACTGACGCTGCTTGCTTCGCCTGGCTCGTGGGGCGCGGACATCGTAGTCGGCAATAGCCAGCGTTTTGGCGTGCCGTTCGGTTTCGGTGGTCCGCACGCCGCCTATCTCGCCTGCCGCGACGCGTACAAGCGCTCGATGCCGGGCCGCCTGATCGGTGTGTCGGTCGATGCGGAAGGCAAGCCTGCCTATCGCCTCACTCTGCAGACGCGCGAGCAGCACATCCGTCGCGAGAAGGCCACATCCAACATCTGTACGGCGCAGGTGCTGCTTGCGGTGATGGCCAGCATGTACGCCGTTTATCACGGCCCGGAAGGCCTGGCACGCATCGCACGTCGCACGCATCGCCTCACTGCGATCCTCGCTGCCGCATTGCGCAACGCCGGTATGACGGTCGGCGGCGATTTCTTCGATACCTTGCATGTAACCCACGTCGACGCCGACGCCATCCATGCCAAGGCGGCGAGCCGGAGCATCAACCTGCGCCAAATCCACGGCCAAAGCGTAGGCATCAGCCTGGATGAAACCACTACCCGCGCCGACGTGCTGGCATTGGCTAACTTGTTCGGTGCCGAGATCGGTGACATCGACGAGCTGGACGCCGCCACATCCGACGCATTGCCTGCCGCACTATTGCGTAAAACGCCGTTCTTGCAGCATCCGGTGTTCAACACGCATCACAGCGAGCACGAACTGCTGCGCTACATGCGCTCGCTGGCCGACAAGGATCTGGCGATGGATCGCACCATGATCCCGCTGGGCAGCTGCACCATGAAGCTCAACGCCACCGCCGAAATGATCCCAGTGACATGGCCCGAATTCGGCAACATGCATCCGCTCGCCCCCGTCGATCAGACGCAGGGTTACAAGCAACTGATCGAAGAACTCGAAGCAATGCTGGTGGAGTGCACCGGCTATGACGCAGTGAGCTTGCAGCCGAACTCCGGCGCGCAAGGCGAATACGCGGGCCTGCTTGCGATTCGCGCCTATCACCGCTCGCGTGGCGAAGATCAGCGCGACATCTGCCTGATTCCCGAATCCGCGCACGGCACCAATCCGGCCTCCGCCCAGATGTGCGGCATGACGGTGGTCGTGACGAAATGCGACAGCAACGGCAACGTCGATATCGACGACATCCGCGCCAAGGCCGAGAAGTACGCCGATCGCCTTGCCGCGCTGATGATCACCTACCCCTCCACGCACGGTGTGTTCGAGGAAGACGTGGTGCGCATCTGCGAGATCGTGCATCAGCACGGCGGCCAGGTGTACACCGACGGCGCCAACATGAATGCGCTCGTCGGCCTCGCCAAGCCCGGCAAGTGGGGCTCGGACGTCTCGCACCTCAACCTGCACAAGACCTTCTGCATTCCGCACGGCGGCGGCGGTCCGGGTGTCGGCCCTTGTGCGGTGAAATCGCACCTTGCCCCGTTCCTGCCGCGCACGCTCGGCGGCGAAGGCAACGTTGGCATGGTGAGCGCAGCCAGCTTCGGCAGCGCCAGCATCCTGCCGATCTCGTGGATGTACATCACGCTGATGGGCCAGCAAGGCTTGCGCAAAGCCACGCAAGTTGCGTTGCTCAACGCCAACTACATCGCCAAGCGCCTGGCGTCGCATTACGAAACGCTCTACACCGGCCGTAACGGCTTGGTGGCGCACGAGTGCATCCTCGACCTGCGCCCGCTCAAGGACAGTACCGGCATCAGCGCCGAAGACGTCGCCAAGCGCCTCATCGACTTCGGCTTCCATGCGCCGACGCTGAGCTTCCCGGTAGCCGGCACGCTGATGGTCGAACCGACCGAAAGCGAATCGATGCACGAACTGGATCGCTTCATCGACGCCATGATCCAGATCCGCGACGAAATCCGCGCCATCGAGAACGGCAACCTGGATCGCGAAGACAACCCGCTCAAGAATGCGCCGCACACCGCCACCATGGTGACCGGCACCGAGTGGACCCATGCTTACCCGCGCGAACTCGCCGCCTTCCCGCTGCCCAGCCTCAAGCTGCAGAAGTACTGGTCGCCGGTCGCGCGCGTGGACAACGTCTATGGCGACAAGAACGTGATGTGTGCGTGCATTCCGATCGATGCGTACAAAGAAGAAGCCGAGGCATAGTGACCCGCAAAAAAAAGGCCCCGCAAATGCGGGGCCTTTTTGCGTTACGGCAATCAGCCGTTCTTCTTCAACCAAGCGTCGATCTCAGGCAAGCGATTCTTGCGCACCCCGATACGATACTGAACGTTCGCAATGACCGTGTTCGCATCGTGACGCGAGGTAGCAGCGATGTGCGCCTGCTCGAACGCCTGCAACTTGCCAACCATGGCCGGATCCAGCGAGGAATAGGCGAGGAACGGGTAATAACGGCTGCGAGAGGTCGGATCGACCAGTTTATCGATCTGCTCGCGATGCGTCGTAGCGAACTCGAAAGCAAGATCCGGATGATGGAAGGACACCGCACTGATCATGTTGGCGCTATTGGTGGCACCCGGTTCGTCGGTCAGCGCCAGATCCAATGCATGCTTGGCCAAGGATTCGTCTTCGGTGGTGGATAGCAACGTGTACAGCTGATCCTTGATGAGTGGTGTCTTTTCCGTCTTCGCGGCCGTGTGCAATTGGTCCCAGGTCGCCGCATCCGCGTGCTGCGCCACGATGGCTGTGATGGTCCTGCGCAGTTCCGGCGGCATCGCCGCTGGATCGGTCGCGCGTGCCGCATAACGGCGGCGAGCTTCGTCGACCACATGCTGATCGCCCAACAAGCCCAATACGCTGATCAACTGTTCACGCAAAATGGCGACCGGTGCA
>JAATFF010000148.1 GCA_015655335.1 Lysobacterales bacterium
CCTCGATCTCTTCACGCATCCGCGCAGCATCGAGCAGTTGATTGCCGGCCAGCGCATTCATGCCTGCGACGAGATCGTCCAGATTCTCGCGCACGATAAAATCACGGCCATGACGCTTGAATGCCTCCACCGGTGCGGGCGCCTGTTTGCCAACGGCCCGCTTGGCAACTTGCCGCCAGCTCTTGCCGGTAAGGTCGGGATTCTGTTCGGAGCCGGAAAGCGCGAATTCACGCCGGATAATTTGCTGATCCAACACGAACCAGCTGTAGTCGTAGCCGGTGCGACGCAAGTATTCGAGCGTGCCCATGGTGTCGAAACCGGGCCATAGTGGGCAGGGCAAGCGTTGGCCGTGTGCATCGAACCACAACGACGATGGACCGGGCAGGATGCGGATCGCATGCATCGGCCAGATTGGATTCCAATTCTCGATGCCTTCGACGTAGTGCCACATGCGGTCGCGATTGATCAGCCGCGCGCCCGCGTTTTCGCTGATACCGAGCATGCGACCATCCACATGGGCGGGTACGCCACACAACATGTGCGACGGTGGCGGTCCCAGCCGTTCGGGCCAGTTCTTGCGAACCAGTTCGTGATTGCCGCCGATGCCGCCGGACGCCACGATCACTGCTTGTGCGCGCAGTTCGAAATCACCGGTCACATCGCGCGAACTGGGCTTGCCGCGTTCGCTGGCATCCTCTGCAAGGCGTACCCCCTGCACACCGACCACGGTGCCGTTTTCCACGATCAGTCCATCGACACGGTGGCGGAAAGCAAACTGCAACAAACCTTTGGTTTGTGCTTCACGCGCGCGACGCAGGAACGGTTCTAACACGCCGGGGCCGGTGCCCCAGGTCACATGGAAGCGCGGCACCGAATTGCCGTGACCTATGGCACCGTAACCGCCGCGTTCAGCCCAACCCACCACGGGAAACCAGCGCATGCCCATGCCATGCAGCCATGCGCGCTTCTCGCCGGCGGCGAAGTCGACATAGGCTTCGGCCCACTGGCGTGGCCAATGATCCTCGGGACGGTCAAACGCCGCCGTGCCCATCCAATCGGCAAGGGCGAGCGCGTGCGAGTCGCGTACGCCCATGCGACGTTGTTCCGGCGAATCGACGAAGAACAGGCCGCCGAACGACCAGAAAGCTTGTCCGCCAAGGCTCTGCTCCGGTTCCTGTTCAACCACGACCACGCGCCGGCCTGCGTCGGTCAATTCGGTCGCGGCGACCAGGCCGGCAAGACCGCCGCCGACCACGATGACATCGGTGGATTGCATAGACATGGCCCCTGGATGCGTTCCAAAGGCCCAAGTTATCGCTCGTCCGCCCGTTTGCCTATGTGCGCTGCGCCATCGCCGCCACGGCGCCGCATGACCGATGGCACGGGATGACGTACGGCCCATGCTGAGAAGTGCCTTCGCGTTAAACCCTATGCGAGCTGGAATGCATCCAAGCGTAAGACGGTCAGATCGGGCCGCGTCGTATCGGGAGAGGGAATCAATCATGCGCCGTCATGCCATTTTGTCTGTGCTCGTCCTGGGTCTCGCCGCTGCGGGTGGCGTGCAAGCCTCAGACCACCATACGCACCATCTGCAGTGTTCCGTGGACAGCGACTATGACGTGCAGGTCAAGCCGGACGGCATCGTGTTCACTCGCGAGCAAGGCCATCCCGGCGATGTGTTCATGCACGACGGACAATTGCGTGTAGACGGCCAAACGGTGGCTGTCTCCGCTGAAGATGCGGTGCGGCTGCGCGAATACGAACATCAAGTGCGCGTATTGGTTCCGGCGATGGCCGATATTGCGCGCGACGGCGTGGACATCGGCTATTCCGCGCTGACCACCGTGGTTGCCACACTTGCCGATAACGGCGAAGAACGCACCAAGATGTTGCAGAAATTGCACGACAAGCACGTCAAGGCTTTGCAGCAGATCGATGGCTCGCTTGGCCATGGCTTCTGGAAAGCGGGCGACGATGGCGAGGCGTTCGGCAACAATCTGCAAGAGACGGTGGCCGATATGGTCGGCAGCATCACCGGCGATGTGTTGAAGGACGCGCTCAGCAGCGATCCAAGCAAGCTCGCAGCGCTTGAAGCCCGAACAAGCACGCTCGATACCACCATCGACAAAGCGGTCAATGAACCTGCCGACAAACTCACCGCGCGTGCAGAAGCGTTATGCCCGCAATTTAGCCAACTGCAGCAGCTGCAACAGCAATTCCAGTTTCGCCTCTCCCACGGCGAACGCCTGCAACTCTTCAGCTTAGACACGGATAGTGCCAACAAGGCGAGCCAATACGCCGAACGTTAGTAACTCCCCCCAACGCCATGCATCCCCAGCATGGGACAGTCACACGCCCGGTTACCCCGCCGGGCTTTTTTTTGCGCGCATGAACGACAGTCCGTGCCTCGACTGCTAGGCTTTCTGCAGTTTCGCCAAGGATTGCGCCATGTTCGACTATCTCCTGCGTCTTTCCCTCGACGATTTATCGGGATTCTTTACCCGGCACGGGCCGGCCCTGCTCGGTGCGCTGCTGGTTTTACTGCGGGTAACTGGTTCGCGGCACGTCTGGCGAATGTCATGCAGCGCGCGATGCAGCGTGCGTCGATCGATCCCACGCTAAGCGGCTTCTTGCGCAATCTGCTCTACGGTGTGTTGATTGCCGTGCTGATCGTCATCGCGCTGCAGACCGCGGGTGTTCCCGGTGCGCCGCTGCTGGCCGCGCTCGGTGCTGGCGGTCTCGCGATCGGCCTGGCATTGCAAGGTTCGCTGAGCAATCTGGCGTGGGGTGTCTTGTTGATCGTGTTTCGTCCATTCAGGGTGGGCGACTTCATCCATGCCGGCGGTATCGATGGCACGGTGGAAGGTATCAACCTGATGCATACCCAACTGGTGCTGGCCGACAACCGCGAAGCGATCGTGCCCAACGCGAAGATCGGCGCCGACGCCATCATCAATTTCAACCGGCGTGGCACCCGGCGCTTCGAGCTGCGTGTGGGTATTGGTTATGGCGACGACATCGGCAAGGCGGTCAGCGTCGTGCAGCGTTTGTTCGACGCCGATCCGCGGATCCTGAAAGATCCTGCGCCGACCGTCTGGACCGATAGCCTGGGCGAAAGCGCCGTCAATCTGTTGTTGCGTGCCCACACGCGCATCGCCGATTTTTGGCCCGCGCAAACGGATCTGCTGCGCGCGCTGAAGGAGAGCTTCGACGCCGAGGGCATCCGCATTCCGTTTCCGCAACGCGAGATACGCGTGGTGAGTGCGCCAGCAGCGGAGTAGGGCAAATTCCCCGCATACGTATGCGGATGGCCTTTCCCGGCCGATTCGGCATGTCCGTGGCAGGTGTCCGTTGCTATGATGGAAGCCTTGCGGCCGCCTCCGCCCTCCCCAGCGTGGCCGCCTTCGCTCTGCAGGAGAAATCATGGCCGACCTTAAAGAAGCCCGCGTCCCTGATATCGGCCACGCCGATGTGCCCGTGATCGAGGTGATGATCAAGCCCGGCGACAAGGTCGAGAAGGACCAAAGCCTCATCACGCTCGAGTCGGACAAGGCGACGATGGAAGTGCCCGCGCCCTTTGCCGGCGTGGTCAAAGAAGTAAAGCTGAAGGTGGGCGACGAGGTGTCCGAAGGTGCGGTGATCGCCATCATCGAGGCTGCCGGTGACGCTGCCGCGCCCAGTCCGGCCCCGACCAAGGCCGAGGCGCCAGCCGCGAAAACTCCCGCTCCCGCACCGGCCCCCGCGCCTGCACCACAAGTCAAAGAAGAGCCCGTGCCGCTGGGCGGCCGTGGTGTTCTTCCCGGCAATGCACCGGAAGGCGATGTCTCGCCGCAGGCGCGTCCGCCGTTCGATGCCAAGCTGGTCATGCCCGGCGATGCACCGTATGCCACCCCGGCGGTGCGCGCCTTCGCGCGCGAGCTCGGCGTGGATATCCATCAGGTCAAGGGCAGCGGCCACAGCGGCCGCATCGTGCGCGAGGATGTAACGGCCTACGTCAAGCACGCGCTGGCCTCGGGCGCGCGCCCCGTGTCCGGCGGTGCAACGTCGGGAGGCGGCCTCAATCTGCTGCCGTGGCCCAAGGTCGACTTCGCTAAATTCGGCGAGATCGAAGAGAAGCCACTATCGCGCATCCAAAAAATTTCCGGCGCCAACCTCGCGCGCAACTGGGCGATGATCCCGCACGTCACCCAGCACGAAGACGCCGACATCACCGAACTGGAAGTCTTCCGCAAGAAGCTCGGCGAAGAGAACAAGGATCTGAAGATCACTCCGCTGGTGTTCCAGATCAAGGCAGTGGTCGCGGCGCTGAAGAAATTTCCGCAGTTCAACGCATCGCTCGATGAAAGTGCCGAGAAGTTGATCCTCAAGAAGTATTTCCACATCGGCATCGCCGTGGATACGCCCGATGGCCTGGTGGTGCCGGTGATCCGCGATTGCGACAAGAAGGGTCTGCTGGATCTGGCCACCGAACTGGGCGAGATTTCCAAGAAGGCGCGCGACAAGAAGCTCGGTCCGGCCGACATGTCCGGCGGCTGCTTCTCCATCTCCTCGCTCGGCGGCATTGGCGGCACGTCGTTCACGCCGATCGTCAACGCGCCGGAAGTGGCGATCCTGGGCGTCTCCAAGGCGCAGACCAAGCCCGTGTGGAACGGCAAGGAATTCGCGCCGCGCCTCATCCTGCCGCTGTCGCTCAGCTACGACCATCGCGTGATCGACGGTGCGCTCGCCGCGCGCTTCGCCTCCTTCCTTGCCACCCAGCTCGGCGACATTCGCCGCTTGCTGCTCTGACGGGAGACGATCATGGCCAATACGATTGAAATAAAAGTCCCCGACATCGGCGGTCACGACAACGTGCCGGTGATCGAAGTGCTGGTGAAAGTCGGCGACAAGGTCGAGAAAGAGCAAAGCCTGATCACGCTCGAATCGGACAAGGCGACGATGGAGATTCCCTCCAACACCGCCGGTGTGATCAAAGAGTTCAAGCTCAAGGTCGGCGATGAAGTCTCTGAGGGTGCCGTGATTGCGGTGCTCGACACTTCCGCCGAAGCCGACACTCCCTCTCCCCCTCGGGGAGAGGGCCGGGGTGAGGGGTCAACCTCGCCAGGTGCCTCCACGATTGCAAGTGGCACCAGCAAATCTCCCGCAAGCCCCAGCCCCTCACCTCAATCCTCTCCCCGAAGGGGAGAGGAGGCGAAGGCGCCGCAAGCGGCAGGTTTGACTGGAAGAGCGGCCGATATCGAATGCAAGCTGGTCGTGCTCGGCTCCGGTCCAGGCGGCTATACGGCCGCTTTCCGCGCCGCCGATCTCGGTGTCGATACGGTGCTGGTGGAACGTTACGCCGCCCTCGGCGGTGTCTGCCTCAATGTCGGTTGCATCCCATCGAAAGCCTTGCTGCATGCGGCAGCAGTGATCGACGAAGCCGATGCGATAGCTGCGCACGGCATCACCTTCGGCAAGCCCAAGATCGATATCGACAAGCTACGCAGCTTCAAGACCAAAGTGGTCGGCCAGCTCACTGGCGGCCTGGCCAGCATGGCCAAGCAGCGCAAGGTGCGCACCGTGCAGGGCGTCGGCACGTTTGTATCGCCCAACGAAATGGAAGTCGAAACGGCCGAAGGCAAGAAGCTGGTCCGTTTCGAATACGCCATCATCGCCGCCGGTTCGCAATCGGTGAGGCTGCCCGCGTTCCCGTGGGACGACGAGCGCATTGTCGACTCCACCGGCGCACTTGAACTGAAGGACGTGCCGGCCAAGTTGCTGGTCGTCGGCGGCGGCATCATCGGCCTGGAAATGGCTACGGTGTACTCGGCGCTCGGCAGCGAAGTGACCGTCGTCGAATTCATGGACCAACTGATCCCCGGTGCCGACGCCGACCTGATCAAGCCGCTAGCCAAACGCCTGGGCGGCAAGCTCAAGGGTACGCATCTCAAGACCAAGGTGGTCGACGCCAAGGCCACCAAGAAAGGCATCGAAGTCAGTTACGAAGGCGAGAGCATTCCGGCGACCAACGTGTTCGATCGCGTACTGGTTTCTGTGGGTCGCTCGCCCAACGGCAACAAGATTGGTGCGGACAAAGCCGGCGTGGCAGTGACCGAGCGCGGCTTCATCAACGTCGATACGCAGATGCGCACCAACGTGCCGCACATCTTCGCCATCGGCGATCTAGTCGGTCAGCCAATGCTGGCGCACAAGGCCACGCACGAGGCCCGCGTCGCAGCGGAAGTCGTCGCCGGTATGAAGAGTTATTTCGATGCGCGCGTCATTCCGTCTGTTGCCTTCACGGATCCGGAAGTGGCATGGGTTGGCGTTACCGAGCGCGAGGCGAAAGAAAAGGGCCTGAAGATCGGCGTCGGCAAATTCCCTTGGGTGGCCAGTGGCCGCGCTATCGGCATCGACCGCACTGAAGGTTTCACCAAGCTGCTGTTCGACGAAGAAACCCATCGCGTGGTGGGCGGTGCGATCGTTGGCCCACATGCGGGCGATCTGATTTCCGAGATCGCGCTCGCTATCGAGATGGGTAGCGAAGCGGCCGATATCGGTATGACTATCCATCCGCATCCGACACTGGGCGAATCGGTGGGCATGGCAGCCGAAGTCTATGAAGGCACCATCACCGATCTGTACATACCTAAGAAAAAATAACGCTCCTTGCAATGCGATAAAAAAGACCCGGAACGATCCGGGTCTTTTTTTATCGGAAATCGCGTAGACGACTTAGCCATCCACTGCGCAAAAATGTAGGTTTTGTCAGCATAAACTGGAACTTGAATGGCCGCATATACTCTAAGACAGCCACTCGATTCGCGGATATAGTTGCGCGCAAGGAGTCGATGGTCAAAGTTTTGCGACGCTTAACCGTGGCGTCAGCGCAGTGCTTGATACGAGTGCGATTTGATTGCGTGTGCAACGGACATGCCAGGGCATTCGCTAGCTAACGGCTCGTGCTCCGATTTTGATGAACTTCAGGACATTCCCATGAATACGGACCATTCCACACCGCCGGGTCAATCCCGCGCGAACCGTTTTTGGCGTTGGCGAAACGCCCACATGATTCGCAGCGTCGATCACGCGGCAGTCATGGCAAATGTCATGGACGGCGGGGTGCTGACGCCACGCTATGCGTTCATGGCGATCATGTCGTGCGGTATCGCCATTCTTGGTCTGCTGCAATCATCCGCCGCCGTAGTCATCGGCGCGATGCTCATTTCGCCGCTCATGGGGCCCATCGTTCAATTGGGCTTTTCGTTGTGCGTAGTCGATTTCCGCATGATGGGACGCGCGTTGGTGGCGCTGCTGGCAGGCATCGCCCTGGCGTTGCTGACCGCGATGTGCATTGTTTGGCTTTCTCCGCTGCGCGAAGCCACCAGCGAAATTCTCGCACGTACGCAGCCCACGCTCTTCGATCTCCTGGTCGCGTTGTTCTCCGGCCTTGCTGGTGGTTATGCCGTTATCACCCGCAAAGGAGAAACCATCGTCGGTGTTGCCATTGCCACGGCGTTAATGCCGCCACTCGCGGTGGTGGCTTATGGCTTGGCCGTTCGCGACATGAGCATTGCCGGCGGCGCGTTCTTTCTTTTTATGACCAACTTGCTGGTGATAGCACTGTCCGTCACCTTGATCGCGAAGTGGTACGGATTCGGCACCGACAACTCGCCGCAGCATACCGCTTGGCAAGCTACGGTTATCGTCGTGACGTTTGCTGTGCTGGTTATCCCCTTGGGCCTCGCGCTACGCAATATCGGCGAGCAGTCTTGGGCTGCCAAAGAAGCGACTGCGGCGGTCGAAGGCTATCTGCACGAGCATGGCGGAAGTATTGAGCAGATGAAGGTGGAACGTCGAGGTGAACGGTTCGCGGTCAATCTGGTTCTGCTGGTGCCTTCCTATCTCAACGGCGCACAGGAAGAAATTCAATCGTTGATCGGTCAAAAACTCAAGCATGCGCCGACGGTGCAGGTACGCCAGACCTTGGAAGCCAGCGACAGCATGACGCGAGATAGAGCCACGGTCGATGCGCTTCGCGTCCAGGTCGATGATTTGAACTTGCAGGTGGAAGAGCTGAAGAGACAGGCGGAGCCTTGGATTGCGCTGCACGTGAAGAATCTCTTGCAGCAGTCATGCGATGTAGTCGTCGACATGAGCAAGCGCAAGATTACCGTTACGCTTCCCGCCACAAGCGATGCCGACGCTGTAAAGATGCGTACATTGAGAGAGCGTTTGGCGCCGCTTGAGCCGGGTTGGAATATCGAGATAGTGAAAGCAGCCGCTGTACAGCCAACCGTCTCGGATAATCAATCCGTACCCCAAGAGGCGGCCCATTGAAGTCGCCGACATCGGCTTGACCATCCATCCGCATCCGGCGCTGATGCGACTCGATGGCTATGATTGCCAAGATTTATGAAGGCACCATCACCGATCTGTACATGCCAAAAAAAGAAGTGATGCTGTATGCGCTTGTCATGACAAGCGGCCCGGAGCGATCCAGGTCGTTTGTCTTTGGAAGCTGCCATCCTGACTCGTATCGGAGCCAGATAATCGTAGCGACTACTTTAATGTGCTGCGATTGTACTTGCCGAAGCGGGAGCGACACCGGGCATGGCCGCGTCGACACGTTTAGCGAGATTGTCCAGATTGTGCGTGACTTCGCTGGTTACCCAAACCATTTGATTAACGACGTGTAGCAGTTCACGCGGTTGTAAGTTGTCCGTTTGCAAATCCAGCGTGGTGTCGATCATCTTCGGCCCATCTATCAACTTGGGGATGTCTTCGGACAAGATGGCCGTGCTCGCACTTTGTGCCGCGTAAACCGAAGCATATCGATGCAGTTGGTCGTTATCGATCCAGCTGGCCGATTGATTTGCTACGGCAACATCCCAGGCTTCGTGACGAAGGACTGGCCAGCGCCAATCGAGATAGATTCCGTCCGGTGCTGCGTCATGGATGTGCTGACTGATGACGGCATTGGACGCATTCGTCTTGACATCGTTGAGCAGTATGTCGCGAAGTTTCTGCAGCGACTGCATGCGTTCGGAATCGTGCGCCTGCATGCGCTGGATCTCCACGCGATTCTGACTAATTTCTGCGTCGATTTGCGCGCTCGCTGCCTGGGCGGCGTGCTGTTGGTGCGCGTGTTCGATCCATGCCTCCAGGCCAAGCGCGGTAAGAATGCCAAGCACGATCATCAGGTAATGCTTGACGAGGTCCTTAAAGGAATCCATCGGAAGCTTCGACAACTCCACGTGCATGGTGTGCTCCGTTGTGGCTGTTGGGCGGAGCGAAGCGTAACGGATCTTACGGGTTCTCAAAAAGATCGCTCTGGGCGATAAAGCTGTCCTGATCCACAAAGCCGGATAGCCCCACACCTACGAGCCGATAGCGGCTGCCAACCGGTCGTTCCACGCGCTCGCGCAGCGCACAGGCGATATCCGCCAGCTCTTTTGCCGAACGTGGACGTACCGATGGCGTCAGGCTACGGGTAAGCGTGTGAAAGTCGGACGTCTTGAGCTTCAGCACGATCGTGCGTGCGATACGGCCTCCTTCCATCTCGCGCTGGTGCGCTGCCCATGTTTTTTCGGCCAAACGGCGGATGTGCGGCTCGAGTTCGTCCAGGGTGATGTCGCGCTCGAAGGTATCTTCGGCGGAAACTTGCAGGGTGAGTTGGTTCGGCTGCACGGGATGTTCGTCGATGCCTAGCGACAGCTCGTGCAGGCGTCGTCCCCAGCGCCCGAAGCGTCGTTCCAGTTCGGCGGCAGGCAGCTCGCGCAGATCGCTCACCGTTTTGATACCGAGTGCTTCCAATTTCGCTTCCATCACCTTACCCACGCCCGGGAGGCGAGCCACTGACAGCGGCGCTAGAAACGCGTCGATCTGATGCGGCCGGATCACAAACAGGCCATCGGGCTTGCGGAAATCCGAAGCGATTTTCGCCAGAAATTTATTCGGCGCTACGCCCGCCGATGCGGTGAGTTGCGTTTCCTCTCGAATCGCTGCACGAATCGCTTCGGCCGTCGCAGTGGCCGACGGTAAACCTGTCTTGGTGACAGTGACGTCGAGATAGGCTTCATCCAGCGATAGTGGTTCGATCAGGTCCGTATGTCGCGCGAAGATCTCGCGTACGTGCCGCGATGCCGCTTTGTAACGCACGAAATCCGGCGGCACGAAAATCGCCTGCGGACAAAGCCGCTCGGCGCGTATCGCAGGCATCGCCGAACGCACGCCGAACGTGCGGGCCTCATAACTCGCGGCGCACACCACCGAGCGTGCGCCGCGCCATGCCACGACGACCGGTTTGCCGCGCAGCGCAGGATCGTCACGTTGTTCCACCGACGCGTAGAACGCATCCATATCGACGTGAAGAATCTTGCGTGGCGGCAGGCTGGGCACGAATGCATAGGTAGGGGGTGATAAGTCTGATTCTAGGACTTGCCGCCGCGCTTCGCAGAAGTCGCCTCATTATCGCGCTCATGCTGCAGTCGATAAAGCCGGTCAGCCACGTGTTGCGCAAAACGCTCGGCAGCGTCAGGGCGTATCGTCAGATGCAAGAGCGGTTCGATGAACTCCAATTCCATGATGCAGAATTGACCGCCCACCATCACACCGTCGACGCGTACATAGGCCTGTTCTTTGTGACCCAGTGCTGCCACGGCAGCCAAGGCCTTGTCCGCAGCGTTCACAATGGCCGCGTCAGGAGCGGTCTGCGCGGCGGTGCCGCCGTGTTCGGTCTGTACACGGTAATCGCCGGCGGCGGGATATTTGATGACCGCGTGGCTATACGTCCCAGCGTAGTAGAGCAGGGACCACTCGCCATGACTCGCAATCTCGGGCACGAATGGCTGCACGAGGTAATCGAGATGTGTGGGCAGCCGTGCAAGCGCCTGTTGAAAATCCGCGCTGCCGACCTTCCCGCGCAAGGTATGCCATGCGCCACCGCTCACGGTCGGTTTGATCACGACGTCTTGTCCTGACATCGACTGCAATATCTCCGACACGTTGCCGCCATGCGCGACGCGCGTGGGAATAATCGGCACGCCTTGCTGTTCGAGATCGAGCAGGTAGCGCTTCTCGCTGTTCCAGCGAATCAGGCGAGTGTCGTTGATCGTCGGCACGCCAAGTCGATCGAGCATATCCAGCCACGCGAGAAACGCCGCGTAATGCTGAAAATAATCCCACACAGTGCGGATCAGCACGGCATCGAACGCCGCCCAATCCACGGCTGGATCGTTCCAGATGCAGAACGTCGGCTGCACGCCGAGGCGCTTTAGTACGTCAACAAAATAGACATCGTCCGGATAGACCGTCGGATACAGCGAACAGGTGGCAATGGCAAGACGAGAGCCGGAAAGAGACACGGACATGGGTACACCTCCAGTAACTGGGGCGGGCGCCCTTGAACGTTTTGAGTGACCGGTGAACCGAGCGTAGCGGACTGGCGTCCGTCGCAGCACCCCTCGGTACCGAAGCGCCAGCAAAGCTGTCATGGCGCGTGACCCATTCAGTATCTGAGCCCTGCATCGGAGCTGTCAACGTGACTTTCGTCGGGTTGCGATGCCATGAGATGCGCCCGATCCGCCAGGGATGACTGTACATAGGGCAGAGGTCACCGGAATTTTGGTGTCAACTCAGGTTAATGTCGTCATCTATGACTGATGAAACTTCCAATTCCTATGTGCGGCGCCTTGGCGTTTGGGATGGCGCCGCGATCGTCATCGGTGGTGTGATCGGCGGAGGCATCTTCCGCACACCCGCGACGGTGGCCGAGCGCACGGCCTCGGGGCTACCACTGCTGGTGCTATGGGCCGTGGGCGGCTTGCTCACCCTCGCCGGCGTGTTGTGTTACGCCGAACTCGGCGCGCGACGGCCGCAGGCAGGCGGCATCTACATCTATCTGCGCGAAGCATTTGGGTCGCTGCCGGCATTCCTGTTCGGCTGGACCATGGCGCTCATCAACTACCCCGGCAGCGTGGCCGCGGTGGCGACCACCTTCGCCGATTATTTTTGTCGCGCGGGCGGCTTGCCGGGTTGGTGGGTGAAGCCAGTGGCAGTGGGCGCGATTGCGTTTATCGTCGGCGTGAATCTTTTCGGCATTCGCGCCGGCGCGTGGATGCAGAACTTGTTCACCGTGTTCAAGCTGGCGGCCATCGCGATGTTGGTGGTGGTGGGCTTGGCGCTCGCGCATGGCCATTTCGATCGCGTGCTTGCCGTGGACACTGCGCATCAAGTGCCGAGTGGTGCGTGGATCGGCGCGCTGTTGCCGGTGTTGTTCGCCTATGGTGGCTTCCATTACCTCAACGATCTGGCAGGTGAAGTTCGTGAGCCGCAGCGCACGCTGCCGCGCGCGTTGGCGATGGGCATGATCGGTGTCGTAGTGTGTTATCTGCTGGTCAACATCGCTTATCTGACAGGGCTTGGACATGCCGGTCTGGCGGCGAGCATCGCGCCGGCTGCGGATGTGATGAGCCACATCTTTGGTGCGCGCGGCGCAACGATCATGGCCATCGGTATCGCTTGCTCTACGTTCGGTTATTGCAGCATCGCCATTGCTGGTGGCGCGCGCGTGCTGCAGACCATGGGCGCTGATGGCATGTTCTTCCGCGGAGTGGGCCGCATCGACTCGCGCTGGCATGCGCCGCAGATCGCGCTGGCGGTGCTGGGCGGATGGGCCATCGTGCTGACTTTGATGGGCACGTTCGGCCAGCTGCTGGATTACACCACGGTGGGCGAATGGCTCGGTCATGCGTTCGGCATTGCCACGTTGTTCTGGTATCGGCGCCGCTTTGCCGATCAGCCGTCGCCGTATCGCGTGCCTTTGTATCCGCTGTTGCCGTTCGTATTCGTCGCGACTGTATTGGTTGTCATCGTGGCCACCGCGATCGATAAGCCGCACGATGCCGGCATGAGTTTGCTGATCATTGCGCTTGGCGTGCCGGTATATGGCGTGTGGCGTTATTGGCAAGGACGGCGGACCAGCTAATCGCCCTGGTGGGAGTTCCGTGATCCATTCCGGCACGGAGCAGGCAGGTCTCAGCCCCTGACGCGGCGTAGGGGGCAGTCTTTGGGCTAAATCAGCCATGCGGCTGTTGCGTGCGGTTAGCAACTCATTGATTACCTAAGGGTAATCAGGATTCATTGGCCGAATCATCTGTCGCTCTTTATTTTCACCAAAAAAGGTGAAAAGATGGACGCCATGACTCTTCATCTCACCAGCCGCCAGTCCAACATCCTCGCCTTTATCCGGGTGCGCCTGCAGCAGACCGGCGAGGCGCCCACCCTGGATGAAATCGGCAATGCCATGGGCCTGCCCAACGTCAGCGCGGTGCTCAAGCACGTACGCTCGCTGGAGGCAAAAGGGCGGCTGGTGATCGAACCCAATCGCGCACGCGGCATCCGCCTGGTGCAGGAGTCCGATCCGCTCGCCGCCGACACCATGGAGCTTCCCCTCATCGGTCGCATCGCGGCCGGCGAGCCGATCTTTTCCGAGTCGCGGGTGGAACGCAGCATGCACGTGTCGCGCGATCTGTTTCGCCTGCGCCCGGATTACCTCGTGCGCGTCGTCGGCGATTCGATGCGCGACGAAGGCATTCTCGATGGCGATCTCGTCGCCGTGCATGCCACGCCCATCGCGCGCCATGGGCAGGTGGTCGCCGCGCGGGTGGAAGGTGAGCGCTTCACCATCAAGCGTTTGTACTGGAAGGACGATGTGATTCGTCTGCTTCCCAACAGCGCGGGCTACGAACCGATCGATCCCGACCCCACCGAAGACTTCGCCATCGAAGGCTTGTTTGCAGGTCTCGTGAGGGGCGCCTGATGGGCGCAGTTGTGGCCCTGTCGAATCTGTTCAACGCGCGGCAGGTCTGGCGTGGTCGTGCGATGCCAATTATGGAAGGCGAGCAGCCGACCGGTTGGCCGCAGCTCGACGCGGTACTGCCCACGCGCGGCTGGCCGGGCGCATCGCTGTCGGAAATCCTGATGCCGGCCGATGGCATCGGCGAATTGCGACTGGTGCTGCCGACTCTGGCGCGATTGACGCAAGGTTCGCGTCCGGTGGTGTTGATCGCGCCGCCGTATCTGCCGTGCGCAATGGGATGGCGCCAGCATGGCGTGAATCTGCAGCGGCTGGACATCGTCGATGCGCAAGAGAAACACGTGCTGTGGGCCGCCGAGCAATGCCTGCGTTCGGGCAGCTGCGCCGCGGTACTGGCGTGGCCGCATCAAGCGGACGATCGCAGCCTGCGTCGTCTGCAAGTGGCGGCCGATACCGGTCATGCACTGGCATTCGTGTTTCGCGATCGCAAACATCTGACGAATGCCTCACCGGCATCGTTGCGGCTTGAGCTTGCAGCATCGCCGCACAACGCCATCTGGGTGCGCAAATGCCGTGGTGGCAATGCGCCCTCTCAACCGGTTCCCTTCGACTCCTCTCAACGTCTTTCCAGCGAGGGCTGGAATCCGTCGGCGGTGCATGTGGTTCATCAGCATATGCCCCGCACGCCGGATTCCGGCCCTTGCCGGAATCACGCTCGAAAGAAGCAGACCGCGTGAGGCCGGCCTATGTTGTGGGCCTGCCTGTTGCTGCCGCAGTTGGCGCTGGATGGCGTCCTTCGTCGACGGCCTGATGATACTCCGCTGGTATTGGTGAACGGCCCGCTTAACGCGCGCATCGTCGTCGCCGTCAATGCCTCGGCGCGTGAGGCGGGTTTGCGTATCGGTCAACGCCTGACGGCCGCGCAGGCGTTGCTGGCGCGCTTCGAAGCGATTCCGTACGACGCAACCGATGTCCATCGCTGGCAGCAGTTTTTAGCCGGCGTGGCTTATCGCTACAGCTCGCAAGTCGCCTTGCTGCCGCATGCCATCGTGTTGGAAGTCAGCAAAAGCCAGAGCCTGTTCGGCTCGTGGCAGACGATGGAGCGTCGCGTGCGCGAGGATTTCCAATCGCTGGGTTTTCGCTATCGTCTCGCCGCCGCGCCGACGCCGCACGGTGCGTATGTGCTGGCGGGTATGAGTGACGGACAGACGGCGTTGAGCCACGAAGGTCTGCGGCGCCTGCTCGATAGCGTGCCGTTGAGCAAGAGTCGCCTGCCTGCGCAAGCGGTCGATGCGCTTCCGCGTATGGGCATACGTCATCTCGGTCCATTGCTATGCATGCCGCGCGATGGCCTGCAGCGTCGTTTCGGTGCCGAATTGCTGCAGGCGATGGATCGCCTGACGGGCGATCTTCCTGCGAACCTCGATCTCTACATCCCGCCCGATACCGTGGATTGGACGATCGAGCTTTCGCACGAAGTGGAAAACATCGATGCGCTGATTTTTCCGTTGAAGCGCATGACCGGCGATCTCGCGGCCTATCTGTCCGGTCGCGATGGCGGTGTGCAACGGTTCGTCCTGCGGTTGGAGCATCGCGACGTGTCGGCGACGGAAGTGCCGGTGGGCATGCTCACGCCTGAACGCAGCGCCGACGTCTTGTTCGACGCCGTACGCGGGCGCCTCGAACAAGTGCAATTGCCGGCACCGGTGCTGGCATTGCGATTGATCGCCGACGATTTACCGGGTTTCGTGCCAGCCGGCCGCGACCTCTTCGACGAACGTCCAGCCACGGCGTTGCCCTTCGAGCAATTGCGCGAGCGCCTGCGCGCGCGGCTGGGTGATGATGCGGTGTATCAGTGGGGCACCACGATCGATCCGCGCCCGGAACATTCGCAACGCGCGTCGACACAGAGCGAAGGTCCGTTGGACCCGCGACCGCGTCCTACCTGGTTGTTGGATCGACCCATTCCCCTGCACGGTGCGTCGCGCGTCATCGCCGGTCCCGAACGTCTGGAGACCGGCTGGTGGGACGGCGGCGATACGCGTCGCGATTATTACATCGTCGAAACGGAGATGGGGCAGCGGGCCTGGGCATTCTGTCCACCAGACGAACCATATGGCTGGATGTTGCACGGGTGGTTCGCATGAGCGACTACGCCGAGCTGCATTGCCTCTCCGATTTCTCGTTTCAGCGTGGCGCTTCCAGTACCCGCGAATTGTTCGAGCGCGCCACCGATTGCGGCTACAGCGCATTGGCGATCACCGACGAATGTTCGCTTGCCGGCATCGTGCGCGCATTCGAGGCTTCCCGCGATACGAAGATGCCGTTGATCGTCGGCACCGAGATCCAGCTCGACGATGGTCCGAAGTTGGTGTTGCTGGTGGAGACCAAGCAAGGCTATATCTCTTTGTGCCGCCTGATTACGCAAGGGCGGCGTGCATCGACGAAAGGCAACTATCGCCTGTCGATGGCGAACCTGAGCGATGGTGCACCAGGTACGTTGGTGCTGTGGATTCCCGAGCGTGCCCCGAATCGCGAGCACGGCGCATGGGTGAAGCAAACATTCGGTGAGCGTGTCTGGCTGGCCGTGGAACTGCATCGCGACAACGACGATGCGGTGCGCCTGTCCGAACTCGATGCACTGGGCGATGCATTGCGCTTACCACGCGTCGCGGCAGGCGACGTGCACATGCATATACGCCGACGCCTGCCGTTGCAGCACACGATGACCGCCATCCGCCACCACCTGACGATAGCTGAGGCCGGAGCAGTGCTGTTTCGCAATGGCGAGCGCCATCTGCGCCGGCGTTCCGCGCTGGAAAAAATCTATCCGAAGGCCTTGCTCGACGAGAGCGTGCGCATCGCCAAGCGCTGCACGTTCACGATGAAAGAATTGAAGTATGCGTATCCAGCCGAACTGGTGCCGGACGGATACACCCCTATCCAATGGCTACGTCGCTTAGTCACAGAAGGTGCGGCGTGGCGGTGGCCAGAGGGCGTTCCCGATAAGCATGCCAGAACGATCGAGCACGAACTGCGCCTGATCGAAACCAAGCAATACGAAGCCTACTTCCTGACCGTGCATGACATCGTGCATTTTGCCCGCAGCAAGAAAATTTTATGTCAGGGACGCGGATCGGCTGCCAATTCCATCGTGTGTTATGCACTTGGCGTGATGGATGCCGATCCGGAGAAAGTGGAGCTCTTGGTGGAGCGCTTCATTTCCGAGGAGCGCAACGAGCCACCCGATATCGATATCGACTTCGAGCACGAGCGGCGCGAGGAAGTCATCCAGTACATCTACAAAAAATACGGACGCGAGCGTGCCGCCATCGCGGCGACGGTCATCAGCTATCGCGGCAAAAGCGCGGTGCGCGATGTGGCTAAGGCACTCGATCTTCCCGTCGACCAGATCGATAAGCTCAGCAGCATCCTGGCCTGGTGGGATGGCGATGCGTCGTTGGATGGGCGCTTGCGCGAGCAGGGTTTTGATCCTGAGGCACAGCTACTGCGCAAGGTGCTGGCATTGAGTGCGCAGCTGATCGGCATGCCGCGTCACTTGAGTCAGCACGTGGGCGGTTTTGTCATCGCCGATGCGCCGCTGCACGAACTGGTGCCGGTAGAAAACGCAGCCATGCCCGATCGCACCATCATCCAGTGGGATAAGGATGATCTGGACACCATGGGCCTGCTCAAGGTCGATTGCCTCGCCTTGGGAATGCTGACCTGTATCCGCAAGTGTTTCGATCTTGTTCGCCATCATCGCGGCAACGAACTGACCATCGCAACGATCGAACACGATGACGGGTCCACCTACGACATGATCCAGCGCGCCGACACCATCGGCGTATTCCAGATCGAAAGCCGTGCACAGATGTCGATGCTGCCGCGCCTTAGGCCCGCGCATTACTACGACCTGGTGATCCAGATCGCCATCGTGCGCCCCGGCCCGATTCAGGGCGGCATGGTGCATCCATATCTGCGGCGGCGGAAGGGCGAGGAACCTGTCGAATATCCGTCCGAAGCATTGAGGCCGGTGCTCGAACGCACCAAAGGTGTGCCGCTATTTCAGGAACAGGTGATGAAGCTGGCGATGGTGGCCGCCGGATACACGCCAGGTCAGGCGGATCAACTGCGTCGCTCCATGGCGGCGTGGAAACGTCACGGCGATATGGAGACGCATCACGAACGCATTACACAAGGCATGCTGGCCAATGGATACAGCGAGGCGTTCGCCAATCAGATCTTCGAGCAGATCAAGGGATTCGGCAGTTATGGTTTTCCAGAAAGTCACGCTGCCAGCTTCGCCAATCTCGCCTATGTCAGCAGTTGGCTGAAATGTCATGAGCAGGCTGCTTTCGTCTGTGCGTTGCTCAATGCGCAGCCGATGGGTTTCTACAACGCAAGTCAACTGGTGCAGGATGCGCAGCGGCATGGCGTGCGTGTACGGCCGATGGATGTGCGCTACAGCGACTGGGATTGCACATTGGAGGCCGATACGCATAGCAAGGACGGCCTGGCGCTTCGGCTTGGCTTGCGTCAATTGCGCGGTTGCAGCGAGCCAGTCGCCGTACGAATTTCCCTGGCGCGCCAAGCACAACCTTTCCGCGATGTCGTCGATCTGTGCACGCGTGCGGAGCTTGATGCGCGCCATCAGGATCTGCTGGCCGATGCGGGCGTGTTGCGTGGCTTGGCTGGACATCGCCACCGCGCGCTGTGGCTGACCTCTGGCGTGGAAGCGCAACTTCCCTTGTTCGGACGCGAAAGTCCGCGTGAGCAAGACATCGTCTTGCCGTTACCTACGCCCAAGGAAAACCTGGATGCCGACTACGCGCACAGTGGCCTCACCCTCGGTCCTCATCCGCTGAAATTGCTGCGCAGCCGCCTGCGTGCCGCGCGTTTCATCGATTCACGCACCCTGCAGGCGCAGCCGCATGAGACACAAGTGCGCACCGCAGGCCTGGTTACCCAGCGCCAGCGGCCGCAAACCGCCAGCGGCGTCACCTTCATCACCATCGAGGACGAATTCGGCTACGTGAACGTGGTGGTCTGGAACCATGTAGCGCAAAGCCAGCGCAGACCTTATTTGGAAGCGCGATTGCTGGCCATTGAAGGGCGGTGGGAAACCGTCGACGGCGTGAGTCATCTCATTGCGCGGCGTTTACGGGATGTCAGCAACATGCTCGGCGACCTGGATGCGCGTTCGCGCGATTTCCACTAATCACCCACACACACGTCATGAGTGCATGTCATGCAAGCATTACTTTTTGATCGAGGCGTGCAAAGGATTGCCGATGAACAGACTGGGCCGATCATCTATCAGCCCGATGTGATATCAACAGCTCAGACAGCAACCTGGTTTGCCGCACTGCGCGAGAATATCGATTGGCACTCGGGCGCGCGAATGATGTACGACCGCATGGTGGATGTGCCGCGTTTGCATGCGCACTATGCTACTGACGATCCAAAACTGCCAACCGCACTGCATGAGGCGCTCATGGCTGTCGAGGAACAGATCCATGTTCCTTTCAACAGCATCGGCCTGAACTTTTATCGTGACGAACACGACAGCGTGGCGCCGCATAACGACAAGCTGCATGAGTTGATGCCTCATCGACCTATTGTGCTGCTGTCGCTAGGCGCTACACGGACGATGGTTATCCGCCGCAAGCTACCCCCGCATCTGAAGATCGAGTTAGAACTGGAAGCGGGCAGTTTGCTGGTGATGGGGTGGAATGCGCAGCTGCACTACGACCACGGCATTCCCAAACTGAAGCGATCGGTCGGTCCGAGAATCAGCGTGGCATTTCGGGTCAGGCCGGAGAAGTCGTCGCAGAGTTGGGGCAGTCGCTAAGAAGCGAGATCGCCGCCATGAATTTTCATGCTGGCTGCAGCAAAGCGCTGAGATGCTCAGGATGCGCGATGACGGCGCGGGCGCCTGCTGCTTCCAATTCTGCGCGGCTACCGAAACCCCACAGCACGCCAATGCCTGCTACACCGTTGGCAACCGCACCTTCGATATCGAAGCGTCGATCGCCAATCATTACCGTGTCTTGCGGTGCTGTGCCGAAGTCAGCCAAGGCGTCAGCGATCATCGATGCCTTCTCGCTATGCGGACTTGAAGGATCGGGTCCGTACAACCTCTCGAAATGACCACCAAACGGCAACGCCTCGATGATGGGTGCCGCATGCCGGTGTGGTTTGCTGGTGACCACGGCAAGCCGATGACCCGCGGTGTGTAGGCTGGCGATCATGTCCGCGATGCCCGGGTAGATGGCGTGTTCATGCCAACCCTGTGTGGCGAAGCGTTGGTGGTAATACGCCACCGCCGCCTCGATGCGCACAGCATCGTTGTCCAGCAGCGGCGCGAAGCTGTGGCGAAGCGGTGGCCCGATCCACGAACGCAACTCGGCCGGCTCCGGCACGGCCAGCTTCGCCAGCGCGTGCCGAATGCACGCCGTGATGCCCGGTTCGGAATCGATCAGGGTGCCGTCGAGGTCAAACAGACAGAGCATTACTTGGCAGCGCGCGCTCTAAGTGCGGCAACGGCTGGCAATTCCTTGCCTTCCAGAAACTCAAGGAAGGCACCGCCGCCGGTGGAGATGTAAGAGACCTTGTCGGCAATGCCGTACTTGTCGACAGCGGCCAGCGTGTCGCCGCCACCGGCAATCGAAAAGGCCTTGGAATCGGCAACCGCATGGGCCAGTACTTCCGTGCCCTTGCCGAAGGCGTCGAATTCGAACACGCCCACCGGACCGTTCCACACCACGGTGCCGGCCTTCGCGATCAGTTCCGCATAAAGCTTGGCCGTTTCCGGACCGATGTCCAGAATCATTTCATCGTCTTTTACCTGATCTACCGGTTTGACGGAGGCCGGTGCATGCGCGGAAAACTCCGGCGCCACCACCACATCCACCGGCATCGGCACTTCGGCGCCACGGCGCTTGGCATCGGCAAGCACTTTCTTGGCGGCCTGCAGCAGATCCGGTTCGTACAGCGAGTTGCCCACCGCGTGCCCCATGGCGGCAATAAACGTGTTGGCAATGCCGCCGCCGACGATCAACTGATCGACTTTGCCGATCAGGTTTTCGAGCAGGGTCAGCTTGGTGGAAACCTTCGAGCCGGCCACGATGGCGAGCAACGGATGTGCGGGATGCTCCAGTGCCTTGCCGAGTGCATCGAGCTCTTCGCACAACAGCGGGCCGGCGGCGGCGATCGGCGCGAATTTGATTACGCCGTGTGTCGAAGCCTGCGCGCGATGCGCGGTGCCGAACGCATCCATCACGAACACGTCGCAGAGCGCTGCATATTTCTTGGAGAGCGCGTCGTCGTCCTTCCCTTCGCCAACATTCATACGGCAGTTTTCCAGCACGACAACTTCGCCATCGGCGACGTCGACGCCATCGAGGTAGTCAGTCACCAGGCGCGCCGGTTTGCCGAGCTGCTCGCCCAGCCACTTCGCTACCGGCGCCAGTGAGGATTCGGCGTCGAACTGGCCTTCCTTCGGTCGGCCCAGATGCGAGATCACCATCACTTTGGCGCCGGCATCGCGGGCCGCCTTGATGGTCGGCAACGCGGCATCCAGGCGCTGGGTGGAGGTGATGCGGCCGTTTTCGATCGGCACGTTCAAATCTTCGCGAATCAGCACACGCTTGCCGCGTAGGTCGAGGTCGCTCATGCGGGTGACAGTCACGTGATAACTCCTGGCAACAAAGGAAGTCGGCCATGGAGGCCGGAACCGCTTATTTTCCCGCCGGCCTCGCGGCGATGCAAACGGTGTCCCATGCGGAGCATGAGGAAAGGCTCTTACACTGTCCCTATTGTCCTCTCCATGGAGTGGTCCTATGGCATCGGATCGGGTTCTTTACGGCTATTGGCGCTCCAGCGCCGCCTTTCGCGTGCGCATTGCGCTGAATCTAAAGGGATTGCGTTACGAAACGCGGGCAATACACCTGGTTCGCGAAGGTGGCGAGCAACATGCGCCAGACTATGTGGCGCTCAACCCGCAGGGGCTGGTTCCCACCTTGATTGACGGCGGGCGGGTGCTGACCCAATCGATGGCGATCCTCGAATACCTGGACGAAACCCATCCACAGCCCGCACTTCTGCCAGCAGATGCGGCGGGCCGGGCGCGCGTGCGCGCGTTGGCACAGGTAGTCGCTTGCGATATCCACCCGATCGGCAACTTGCGTGTATTGCAGTGGATAGGCACCCAGTTCAACGCCGACGACGAACAGAAAAGCCACTGGATGCGTCACTGGGTTGCTACCGGTTTCCAGGCACTCGAAACGATGCTGGCGAGCAGTAAAGACACGGGTCGCTATTGCCATGGCGATACGCCAGGCATGGCCGACGCGTGCCTGGTGCCGCAGGTGTACAACGCGCGGCGCTGGAAAGTGCCCCTGGGAGATTACCCGACGATTCTGCGCATCGACGCGGCGTGCGCTGTGCTGGATGCGTTCCGCGATGCGATGCCGGAGCAACAGCCGGATGCGCCACCAAGGACCTGAGCGCGTGTGTTGCGGCGTGGTGCGAGTTCGTCATGCCGGCCTGCGCCGGAATGACGAGCGAAAAAATTCCGCGTGAACAGATTAAGAGCAGTCTTCGGCCGCTCTTTTAGAACCCCAGCCCGTACGGATCGTTACCCGCCAGCTCGGCACTCTCGGTGTTGCCGCCTTCCGACAGGCGGATTTTCAACGCAAGCCCATCGCGCGAGTCGGCCTTCGCCAGTGCTTCTTCCAGTTCGATGCGGCCGTTCTTGAACAACCGGTACAGCGACTGATCGAAGGTCTGCATGCCTTCCTGCAGGCTGCGGTCCATCGCTTCCTTCACTTCGTGGATCTGGCCGCGGCGAATCATGTCGCGGATAAACGGGGTGTTGAGTAGCACTTCCACCGCCGGCAAACGGCGACCGTCCTTGCCGGTAACCAGACGCTGGCTGATCACCGCGCGCAGGTTCAGGGCAAGGTTCATCAGCACGTTCTTGTGCGCCGATTCGGGGAAGAAGTTGAGGATGCGCTCCAGCGTCTGGTCGGCGTTGTTGGAGTGCAGCGTCGCCAAACACAAGTGACCGGTTTCGGAGAACGAGATCGCCGCTTCCATCGTATCCGTGTCGCGGATTTCGCCGATCATGATCACGTCCGGCGCTTCGCGCATCGCGTTGCGCAGGGCCTCGTGATACGTGTGCGTGTCCAGGCCCACTTCGCGCTGGTTGACGATGGATTTCTTGTGGCGATGCAAGTATTCGATCGGGTCCTCGATAGTAAGAATGTGACCGGGCGTGTTGGAATTGCGATGATCGAGCATCGCCGCCAGCGTGGTCGACTTGCCCGAGCCGGTGGCACCCACCACCAAGATCAGTCCGCGCGGCTCCATGAACAGCTCGCGGAAAATCGCCGGCAGCTGCAACTGGTCGATGCTGGGGATCTCGCTCTTGATCGCGCGGATCACCATGCCCACTTCGCCGCGTTGCTTGAACACGTTGATGCGGAAACGGCCGGCTTCTTTCACTGCCAGCGCCATATTCAATTCCAGGTCGCGCTCGAACTGCGGCACCTGGCCTTCGTCCATCAGCGAATAGGCGATCTTCTTCACCATGCCACTGGGCAAGCCGGTGTTGCCCAAGGGGTAGAGCTTGCCCTCCACCTTGATATTCACCGGGGCTCCGGTCGTCAGGAACATGTCCGACGCGCCCTTATCGACCATCAGCTTCAGGAAGTAACCGATATCCACTTTAAAGACCCCAAAATTTTACGCATTGCATTCAAGGATTGTGCCCGCTCACAATACGCTGTGATCCTCCAAGAGGAATGAGTGATGGTGCACACATTTTCCCCGCTGCAGAAGCGCTTTGGGCGCATCCAAGCGGTGGTTCCGGCGTTATTGCTGGCCATATCGCTCAGTTTAGGCGGTTGCGCTAGCGTACCCCCGCCGGATAGCGCGATGAATCAGGCCCAGTCCCAGCTGCAAGCGGCCCGCGATGCGGGTGCGTCCGATTACGACCCGGTCGATTTTGGCTTCGCGCAGGATAAATTCCAGCAAGCCCAGGTGGCCATGGCGGATCGCAAATACGCTCAGGCGGCCGATTTGGCCGATGAATCGCGTGCGGATGCCACGCTGGCGCGCACCAAGGCGCTACTGGGTGCGGCACGTGCCCAAATTCAGTCAAAAACGGACGCAAACAGTCAGTTGCGTGCGCAAAACGCCGAAGCGCAGTCCGAGAACGACCAGCATTACCAGCAGCAGAAGGCCCAGCTAGTCGCCCAGCAGGCGGCGGCGCAGCAGCAGGCCAACGGCGGCGACAATGGCGACAACGGCAATCCGGCCTCCTCGTCGACCTCGCCTTCGCCGGCAGCGGCATCGAGCTCCCCGCTTCCGGCCCAGGCGCCCATGCAGCAGGACATGCCGGCGCCGTCTTCCTCGGTGCTTGGCAATCCGCAACAACAGCAGCAAGGGCAGGGCTTCCAGACCCAGCCTGATGCTGGCCAGCAGAACCAGGGAGGCCAGCTATGAAAAGCCGCTACCTATCGATTGTTGCTGTTTCGGTGCTGGCATTGCTCGCCAGCACCGCTGCGCAAGCACGCAAGAACGATCTGGATGTCGATCGCCTCAATAACAGCCTGAACCAGTTGTCTAGCGATCCTACGCTCGGCACTTACGCCCAGGCGGATCAGGCGTTGGCCCGTGACGCGGTCAATCAGCTGTCCCAAGCCGGCTCGAGCGAACGTCCGCACGCGTTGTATATCGCCGAACGCCGGGTCAATCAGGCGCGGGCGGAAGCTCAACTGCAGGTGGCGCAACGCCAGCTCAACCAGCTCGATCAGGAAAACGCGCAATTGCAGCTTGATCGCAGCCGCATCGATGCCACCACGGCTCAGCAGCAGCTGGACATCCAGCGCATGCAATATCAGCTGGCGCAGCAGGAGACCGCCCGTCTGCAAGCGCAAGGCCAGGAAGCCGCCGATCAGGCCGTACAGGCCCGTGCCGAAGCCGACCAGGCCCGCAGGCTTGCTGCCGCACAGAGCAAGGTGGCGCAGGCCGCCAAACGTCAGGCCGAACTGGCCGCCAAAGCCGCCAAGGCGCTGCGTTCGCAGATGCAGGACACCCCGCCGTCCAGCGGCGGCAACTGATCGCGATACCGGCGCGGTAACGCCGCGCCGGTTTTACGGGGTTTTGACGATAAACCGCGCTGCCATGCGCCTTCCCGTGGGGTTCTTGCGCCCCTTTCAACCGGGGAGTAGGGTCAAGTTGCCGCGGACCTCCGCTTCCGCGGCCTACGACCGAATCATGCCCATACCCACCGACGTTCCTTCACCCGTGTCCTGCTGCATTCAGGGCCTGGGCCTTGGTTATGCGCGTGTTTCCAATCTGTTTGCGGGCGCAGCCTTCGCGTGCCCGCCGTCTTACCGCGAGGAGGTTGAATCATGTTTGAAAACCAGCAGCGTGACGATGTCGAAGCCTTGATGAAAGCCGACGCGGAGTTCCGTCGGCTTTACCAACATCACAAGGAACTCGACAGCAAGGTGCACGACGCCGAAATCGGCGTGCTTCCCATCGACGATTTCACCTTGGCTGGGATGAAGAAAGAAAAGTTATACGCCAAGGAACGACTTCAGCGCATGTGGGATAGTCGACAGCACCGCGTCAACTGATCTGCGCGTTTTCACGTGACATAAGGCCCCGGAGCGGAAGCGCTGCCGGGGCCATTAATTTTTGGATGACAAAAAAGATGTCGGGGCGGTGACACGTCCACGTGCCTCACGACGCTACGATATGATTGACACTCATAACGAGCCCGATCCACGTCCACGGAGTTTTCATGACGGTCAACACAAGCGTCCTCGAGCTGATCGGGAACACCCCCATGGTGCGCGCTCAGCGCCTGGATGCGGGGCGCTGCGAACTGTTTCTGAAGCTGGAAAGTGCGAACCCTGGCGGTTCGATCAAGGACCGCATCGGTCTGTCGATGATCGAAGGCGCCGAAAAGGCCGGCAAGATCAAACCCGGCGCGACCTTGGTGGAAGGCACCGCCGGCAACACCGGTCTGGGTTTGGCACTGGTCGCGCAAGCAAAGGGCTATCGCCTGATTCTCGTCGTGCCGGACAAGATGAGTCGCGAGAAAATCTTCAATCTCAAGGCGATGGGCGCCGAAGTGGTGTTGACGCGCTCGGACGTCGCCAAAGGCCATCCCGAGTATTACCAGGACATGGCCGAGCGCATCGCGCGCGAAACACCCGGCGCGTACTTCATCAACCAGTTCGGCAACCCGGACAACCCGCTCGCGCACATCCAGACCACCGGCCCTGAAATCATGCGGCAGATGGACGGCAAGGTCGACGCCATCGTGGTCGGTTGCGGCTCCTCCGGCACGCTGAGTGGCTTGTCGAAATACTTCGCCGAAGCATCGCCGGAAACCGCGTTCGTGTTGGCCGATCCAGTGGGTTCCATCCTCGCGCAATACATCAACGAAGGCGTGCTCTCGACCAAGTCGGGCAGCTGGATGGTGGAAGGCATCGGCGAAGATTTCCTGCCGAGCATCAGCGACTTCACGCGCGTGAAAAAAGCCTACGCCATTTCCGACAAGGAAAGCTTTCTCGCCGCCCGCGAATTGCTGGCGAAGGAAGGCATACTCGGCGGCTCTTCCACCGGCACCTTGCTTGCCGCTGCGCTGAAATACTGCCGCGAGCAGACCGAGCCCAAGCGCGTGGTGACGCTTGTTTGCGACACCGGCAACAAATATCTGTCGAAGATGTACAACGACTACTGGATGCTCGACAACGGCTTCATCGAGCGCGAACAACATGGTGACTTGCGCGATCTACTGCTGCGTCCGTTCTCGCAACGCGACACCGTGGTCGTCGGCCCCAACGAATTGCTGATGACGGCCTATACGCGCATGAAGCTTTACGACGTGTCGCAGCTGCCGGTGATGGATGGCAGCCGCATCGTCGGCATCCTCGACGAATCGGATGTGCTAATGCACGTGCATGTCGACGAAGCACGCTTTCGCGACTCGGTCGCCACCGCCATGATCAGCGATCTGCAAATGCTCGATGTACGCGAGCCGATGCAGTCGTTGTTGCCGGTGTTCGAGCGGGGCCACGTCGCCATCGTGACGGACGGCGACCAGTTCTTGGGTCTCATTACGCGTATCGACTTGTTGAATTATCTACGGCGCAGAGTGCATTAATCGCCGTGATCTACTCCCCTTGGCTTGTCCCGAAGAGAGTCCCTCTTTGGAGCAAGCAGGGAAGGGAGCCGAAGCTAAACGAATGAACTGACAATACGAAAGCTTGTCGAAACGGCAAATCGGCAAAGTTGCCGATTACACCGAAGCCTCGGCTTCGCGTTCTTCGTACAAGGAATCACAGCCATGTGTGGAATCGTCGCCGCCGCTGCTCAACGAGATGTGGCACCGCTGTTGATCGCCGGCCTGAAGGCACTCGAATACCGTGGTTACGACTCAGCCGGCCTGGCAGTTCTGGAAGGCGGACAAGTCCGCCGCGTGCGCGCCAAGGGCAAGGTTCGCGAGATGGAGGCGATCTACCTTGCCGATCCCTTCCCAGGCTGCACCGGCATTGCGCATATGCGCTGGGCCACGCACGGCGTGCCGAATGAAGCGAACGCGCATCCGCACATGGTCGGTCGCGTCACCCTCGTGCACAACGGCATCATCGAAAATTACGTATCGCTGCGCGCGGAGTTGCAGGCAAAAGGATATGCCTTCACTTCCGAAACCGACACCGAAGTGATGGCCGCGCTGGTCGACGTGAATCTCTCCAAAGGCGTGAGCCTGCGCGAGGCCGTGCTTGCCACGGTGCGCGAACTCGAAGGCGCTTACGCCATTGCAGTGATCAGTCGCGACGAACCCGGTCGCGTCGTCGGGGCTCGACGCGGTGCGCCGTTACTGGTCGGCATGGGCATCGGCGAAAACTTCCTGGGTTCGGATGCGCAGGCACTGATCCGAGTCACCAACAAGATCATCTATCTCGACGAAGACGATGTCGTCGAGATCAGTCGTAATGCGATACAGATCTACACCCTCGACGGCAACCCGGTCGAGCGCGCCATGCACGAAAGCGAGCTTTCCGCTGATGCCGTCGAGCGTGGTGAATACCGCCACTACATGCAGAAAGAAATCTTCGAACAGCCACGCGCCGTCGCCAACACGCTTGAAGCGCGCATCGGCGTGGGCGGCGTGCTGCCCCACATCTTCGGTGTCGACGGTGACGAGTTGCTGGCGAAAGTGAAAGGCCTGCACATCATCGCCTGCGGCACCAGCTACCACGCCGGCATGGTCGCCAAATACTGGATCGAAGAATACGCTCGCCTGCCCGTCAGTGTGGAAGTGGCCAGCGAATATCGCTACCGCGAAGCCGTGGTGCCGGACGGCACGCTGTTCATCGCCATATCGCAATCGGGCGAAACCGCCGACTCCTTGGCGGCCATGCGTGAATCGCGCCGCCGTGGCTATCTCGGCACGCTCGCCATCTGCAACGTGCCCGAATCTTCGGTCGTGCGCGAAGCCGACTTGAAATTAATGACGCGTGCCGGCCCCGAAATCGGCGTGGCATCCACCAAGGCCTTCACCACCCAGCTCGCCGCGCTGGCGCTGCTGACCTTGCATCTGGCGAAGCAACAAGGGCTGGAAACCGCGCACTACAACAAATTGTGCGCGCAGCTGCTCCACCTTCCACGCGCCATCGAAGATGCGTTGAAGCTCGAGCCGCAGATCATCGAACTCGCCGAACGCTTCATCCACCGCCATCACGCCCTGTTCCTCGGCCGCGGCGCGCACTACCCGGTGGCGCTGGAAGGTTCGCTCAAGCTCAAGGAAATTTCCTATATCCACGCCGAAGCCTATCCAGCCGGCGAACTCAAGCACGGGCCGCTAGCGTTGGTGGACGAAGACATGCCCGTCGTCGCCGTAGCACCGAACGGCCCACTGCTCGACAAACTCAAATCCAACCTGCAGGAAGTGCGCGCACGCGGCGGCGAACTCATCGTCTTCGCTGACAGCACTGCACACATTGACGTCAACGCCGCGCGCGGCAGTGTTCTGCGTATTGATGCCGGTGGCGAATTCATAGCGCCGGCAGTATTCACTGTGCCGCTGCAGTTGCTCGCATACCACGTTGCCGTGCTGCGTGGTACAGATGTTGATCAGCCGCGCAACTTGGCTAAGTCAGTAACGGTGGAATAATTTCCAACGGGGGTGTGATTCGATACACCATCCAGATCAGAACACCTCAACTTTGGTGTCCAAAACATTCGTCCGCGCATCTGAAATTGGCCGACATTGTTATGGGACATCGGGACTATGATCACTACGACTTCGCTCGCATCGCTGATGAGCTCAACGCACGAGGGCTACTAAGTCCTAGGGGTAAGAAGTTCTACCCCGCCCTAGTCCACTCCATGTATCAAAAGTGGACGAAGCAACAAAACAGCCGAGAGATACAGCCAGCTTTCACGTTGAAAGACGTAGCCATGTTGTGAGTTCCGTCTCCGACTCCAAGGGGACCTAAGCTCGAAGCGGTGCAGGCGCCTCATCGCCCACGGTAATGTGACGACAAAGCGCAGACGTCTATATGGATAGCGAGCGAGCCGAGTTGTTTCAGGTGTTGGAATTAACTCAGGACGCCAAGAATGTCGAGGTCTTTGCGAGGCACCTAAAGGTGGGTGCCACGTCGGATTCGATGCGTGGCAGAGTGCTTTAAATTTCGCGGTGATTCACCCGACGTGTTTGATGTCGACTTTCCGCGTGGGACAAACGCCAGCGGACTAGTTCGTTTGCACCTGGCCCTTCCTTGATAGCGATGTCCAGTGGACCCACCAGTTCACCTGTTTGCTGATCGGTAAAACTCCACCTGACCTCAGCTCCGGTCTTTCGGTTCACGATCTTCAGCGGTGGAGCTGAAGCCCCCGAGACACCTAAGCGATCTCCGATCTGGGCGAGCACTGGCATCAGCGGCGCTATCTCCCATCCTTTTCGAGTCAGGAAGTATTCGAATCGCTCCGGATTGATTTGATAACGCTGGCGCTCAATGAGGCCATGGTGTTGATTTCCGCCGAAAACTGAGCCGGGTTTTTCATCGAAAAGTGAGCCACCGGTTTTGTGCTGCAGGTTAGCTCAGATCAAGGTTGATGTTAGATACCCGGTCTCCTTTTTGAGTGTGATTGGCGTGGTTCCTGAAG
>JAATFF010000151.1 GCA_015655335.1 Lysobacterales bacterium
CCGGATCCGGTGATGTTCTTCGAACCCAAGCGCATCTATCGCCAGTACAAGGAAGAAGTGCCCGATGACGGCTAAGCCTTGCCGCTGGACGTGTGCTTCGTGCTGCGCGACGGCACCGACGTCACCATCGTGACCTGGGGCGCGCAGGTGAAAGAAGCGCTGGAAGCCGCCGACGCACTCGCCGAGGAAGGCATCAGCGCCGAAGTCATCGACGTCGCTACGCTCACCCCGCTGGATTTCGACACCATCGCCGAATCGGTGCAGAAAACCGGCCGCTGCGTGATCGTGCACGAAGCGCCCAAGACCGCCGGTTTCGGCGCGGAAATCGCCGCACGTCTGGCCGAGGAATGCATGTACGACCTGCTCGCGCCGGTCGAACGCGTTACCGGTTACGACACGCACATCCCGCTGTTCCGTCTCGAGATGAAATACCTGCCGAGCACCGAGCGTGTGGTAGAAGCGGCAAAGCGCGCACTGGCAGCAAGCTGAAGCTCTTAGCCCCTTCCCCTGCTTGCAGGGGAGGTTGGGAGGGGGTCGCACGCACTAGGTTCAAAGCAAGCAAGATTGAGCGACCCCACTCCAGCCCTCCCCTGCATGCGGGGGAGGGAGCCCACAACGAATCATCCACTTTTCGGAACTCCGAACATGGCCGACATCAAGACGTTCTACCTGCCGGACCTCGGCGAAGGCCTGCCCGACGCCACCATCGTCGAATGGCATGTGAAAGAAGGCGACAGCATCAAGCTCGACGCGCCGCTGGTGTCGATGGAAACTGCCAAGGCAGTGGTCGACGTGCCTTCGCCGTATACCGGCAAAGTCACCAAGCTGCATGGCGCTACCGGCGACGTAATCGAAACCGGCGCCGCACTGGCCGAGTTCGAACCCGATCCGAACGCGAAGCAGCGCGCCGAGGCCGAAGCTACCGGCCATCATCACGGCCCCAAGAAGGCGGCCACGCCGGAGCCGAAGAAAGTCGTCGCCTCCGATGATGGCGGCGAAATCGAAAGCGAAGGCAAAGCCGATCGTGAAGACGAAGGCACCGTGGTTGGCGCGATGATTAGCGGCAGCCACGTGCACGTCGAACAGGCATCCAGCGTCGGCGGCGTGAAAGCCGTGCCGGCTGTACGCGCATTGGCGAAGAAGCTCAAAGTGGACATCACCCGCGTGCGTCCGAGCGGCGCCGATGGCGTGGTGACGATGCAGGACGTGAAGAACGCTGCAGCCAACGGCTCCGCAGCACTTGGCTCCGCACCGGCGCGCGCCGTGCCTGCTTCGGCCGGCCGTCACCTCGCACCTGAATTGCCGCAACCCGAACCCGCGCGCACCGCCACCTCGCTTGCCGGTAAGCCCGTGCGCACCGCACCGCCGAGCGTGCAGGCCAGCGGGCAGCCGGAACAGCTCAAGGGCGTTCGCCGCAACATGGCCCGCGTGATGGCCGACGCGCATGCCAACGTCGTACCCACCACGCTGGTGGATGATGCCGATCTGCATGCCTGGATCGGCAAGCAGGACATCACTGCGCGCCTGATCCGCTCCATCGTTGCTGCATGCAAGACCGTTCCCGCACTCAACGCGTGGTTCGACGGCAAGAACCTCAGCCGCACGCTGCATCCGCATGTGGACATCGGTATCGCAGTGGATACCGACGATGGCTTGTTCGTGCCTGCGCTGCGCAATGCCGACGTGCTCGACGGCGCTGGTATTCGTGCTGCCATAAAGCGCCTGCGTACGCAGGTGGAAGACCGCACGATTCCGCCGTCGGAACTATCCGGCTACACCATCAGCCTCTCCAACTTCGGCATGTTCGCGGGTCGCTATGCGACACCCGTGGTTGTGCCACCGTGCGTGGCCATCATCGGTGCCGGCAAGCTCAGCCACGATGTGGTCGCTGTGATGGGCGGTATCGAAGTGCATCGCCGCATGCCGATCAGCATCACGTTCGATCATCGTGCCGCGACGGGCGGCGAAGCGGCGCGCTTCCTCAAGGCACTCCTGGACGATTTGGCATTGCCGAACTGATCGACCAACGCTCAGAAACGAAAAAGGCGCCTTAGGGCGCCTTTTTCATGGCGCGCGTTCCATCAGCCAGGACTACCTTGAAATAGCCAACATGACGACAAGTCATGTAAGCGATCACTCTCGCGATGACAGCCGTTGCACTACACGCTTTGCGACTATACCGCTGCGACAATCCATGGTCCGCGTCTTGCAAACCATCACGCACTGGAAGGACCCACCCATGCGGCGACTCCCCCCACTTATCGCTCTACGCTTTTTCGAGGAAACAGCGCGTCATTGCAGCTTCAGTCGTGCCGCGGCAGCGCTGTGCGTGACACAAAGTGCCGTCAGCCGTCAGATCCGTATTCTGGAAAGCACGTTGGATGCGCAACTCTTCGTACGCAATCACCACGGCGTGCACCTCACGGCGGCTGGCTCACAGCTGCTGACATGCATATCCGAAGCCTTCGATGCGATCGAGCAAGGCGCTCACCGTCTCGCATGCACGCATAGCCGCGAAAAACTGATGCTAGCCGTACCGCCAACCTTCGCTACCCAATGGCTTTCGCCTCGGCTCGAATCGCTTATGAGCCAACTTCCCGATATCGAACTATCTGTGCGTACAGCTCCGCGCGGCGACGAACATTGCTGCATCCACTTCGATCGCCGGCCACCGCACGGCAAACCGGGGGAGCTGTTATGGATGGAGCAACACGTTCTTGTAGGAGCAACCCAGCGAGCCGGCCAACCCTTGGAGGCCCTGATAGAACAACTGCCTGCCATGCACATCCTGCACGAGGGAAAACGTCTCGATCTGTGGCCCGACTGGCTGACAAGCGCAGGATTTACAAACGATGACATGGGTAACGCCATCGAGCTCTCAACCTTGGAACAGGCTATCCAGGCTGTGCGCAAGGATGCCGGCCTGGCGATCATCGACTACAACATGATCGCCGATGAGCTGCGCGAAGAGCAGCTGGCCATGCTCTCTACCGTGGAAGTCAGTGGGCCCTATGGCTATTGGCTCGATATCCTGCCTCAGCATGCCGCATCGGCAACCGTGCAGACATTCGCGATATGGCTGCGCGAACAAGTCCGCCGCTCCGGCTAGGCCATGATTCAGTCATGACCTAGCCCCGGGATAACTCACGCCTTGGCTGCGTCGTTAAGGCACAAATTCCGCGTTTCCGGCGCCCATGCCAACGACACCACCATACCGATCAGCAATACCGCAGCCAGTGCCATCATCGACATCTGCAAGCCAAAGGTCTTGATGCCGATCGGCAAGAGAAATACACCGATAGCCGAGCCAAGGCGACTGCAAGCAATGGCAAATCCCACGCCGCACGCGCGCACTTCAGTGGGGAAGCACTCCGGCGGATACACGCCAACCAGATTGGATACGGCCGACAATGCCGCTGTAAACAACGCAAAGGCCGCCACCATGGCCACCGAGGCCGAATCCGGCAGCAGGCTCAGCATGGCCAGTGCTGCAGCCGTCACCGCGAAGGAGGCGATTAGAAAAACGCGCCGCGGTAACTTGATCGTCAACCAGATCCCGACAATCGCCCCCACAATCAACAAGCCGTTCAACAGCAGGTCGGCATTGCTGCCATCGGAGAGCTTGATCAACTTGAGAATGTCCGGAAGGAACGTATAGATCGCGAAGTACGGGATCACCAGGCACACGAAGAAGACGCAATTGAACAACGTGCGCTTGATCAGGTCGCGATGGAAAAGGCGTGCGAATCCGCCCGGCACGTTACGATGCTCATCGCCTTGCACGCTGGTATCCAGCGCGACCTTATGCCCGAAGTACTTTTTCACAACGGCGTCCGCTTCCGCTTCGCGGCCTTTGTTGAACAGCCAACGCGGCGACTCTGGCGTACCCATGCGCAGAATGAGCACGGCCAGGGCTGGTACTCCGGCGGAAGCCAGCAGCCAACGCCAGGCTTCCGGATCCGGTGAGTGCTGCACGTAATGGATGCCCAACAGATCGGCCACCACGTAACCGATCGTCCATATCACGCTAAACGAGCCCAGCAGCATGCCGCGATGCTTACGTGGTGAGAACTCGGCAAGAATGGCGTGTCCCACCGCGAAATCGCCGCCCATGCCGACACCCAACAACACGCGCAGCAAACACAATGCCAACGGTGTTTGCGCATAGAACTGCGCGAAAGCCGTCACCGTAATGATCACGAAACTCAGCAGAAAAATCTTCTGCCTTCCCACACGATCGGATAACCAGCCAAATAGCAGGCTACCAAGAAAAATACCCATCAGGGTGGAGCAACCAATGAGGCCTTCCCATAACGCGCGATGCTCTGCGTGAACGCCGATCATTTGGTCGAGGAAGGGCTTCAACGCGTAGGCGATCGTCCCTATCGCAAAGCCCTCGGTCAAATGTGCGCCAAAGGTGAGACCGGCGATCTTGCAATGGAAAAAGTTCAAGGGCACGTCGTCAAGCAGAACCTTTCCCTCCGACGATCCCTGTCGCTTGCCGAGATATCCGGCCAATCCTTCTACGGTTGCTGCTTGTCCATCTCCGCTGCCCATGGTTACTCCCTTCCCTTGCATGGACGCCGAGACGCCCAGGTTATGCAAACCACATGGTCGCCCGTGTCATTCGCTTCGTTATTTCAAGCCACCCATCATCAGGTACTTCAACTCGACGTATTCATCGAGGCCGTACTTGGAACCCTCGCGACCCAGGCCCGATTGCTTTACACCGCCAAAAGGAGCTACCTCGGTGGAGATGATCCCTTCGTTGATACCGACCATGCCGCTTTCCAACGCTTCGGCCACACGCCAGGTGCGCGCCATGTCACGAGTGTAGAAATAGGCGGACAGGCCGAACGGCGTATCGTTGGCCGCAGCGATCGCCTCTTCTTCCGTTTCGAAGCGAAAACATGCCGCTACAGGTCCGAAGGTTTCCTCCTGCGCGATCAACATGTCGTTCGTGGCGCCGGCCAGCACGGTCGGCTCGTAGAATGTGCCGCCCAATGCATTCGGCTTGCCACCGGTAAGAACCGTGGCACCCTTGCTCAATGCGTCCGCGACGTGACTCTGCACTTTGTCCAGGGCGGCCCGATTGATCAGTGGACCTTGTTCAACCTCGCTCGCCAAGGCATCGCCGACGCGCAACTTGCGCACAGCTTCAGCGAGTGCCTGTGTGAAGGCCTCATACACACCGCCCTGTACATAGAAACGGTTTACGCAAACGCAGGTTTGTCCGGTATTACGAAATTTCGATGCGAGGGCACCGCGCACCGCTGCCTCGATGTCAGCGTCGTCGAACACGATGAATGGCGCGTTGCCGCCAAGCTCGAGCGAGAGCTTCTTCAGCGTGTCTGCACATTGCGTGGCCAGCAGCTTGCCGGTGCGGGTCGAGCCCGTGAACGACAGCTTGCGCACGATACCCGAGCCGGTCAGCACTTTGCCGATGGACAGCGCGTCGCCGGAAACAATGTTGAAAACGCCTGCCGGTATGCCCGCCTGCTCAGCAAGGACGGCCAAGGCAAATGCCGACAAGGGCGTTTCTTCCGATGGCTTCAGCACCATGGTGCAACCCGCCGCGAGTGCGGGTGCGGCTTTGCGGGTGATCATGGCGAGCGGGAAGTTCCACGGCGTAATGGCCGCAACGACACCCACCGGCTCGCGTGTGACGAATATCTTCGCGTTGGGAAAAGGACTGGGAATCACATCGCCGTAGCTGCGCTTGGCCTCTTCGGCGAACCATTCGAGGAAGCTTGCCGCGTAACCAACCTCGCCGCGCGCCTCGGCAAGCGGTTTGCCCTGCTCGCGAGTCAGAAGCTCGGCCAACGCATCGCGGTGTTCGAGCATCAGCTCGCCCCAGCGGCGAACCTTGATGCTGCGCTCCTTCGCCGTTAGCGCACGCCAAGCCGCAAACGCACCAGCTGCCGCAGCAACCGCTTGCTCCGCCTCGGGGGCACCGCCTCTCGCGACGTCGATAATGACCTCGCCCGTTGCGGGATTGTTGACTGGATAGGTTTTCGAACCCGTCTGCCACTTGCCACCGATGTAATGCCCATTGCGCAGAAGGTCGTTCATGCCACGCTCTCTTCTGTCACAGCGAATCGTCCGTTGGCGGCACGAGGTTCGCGCGCGATGCGCTGTCCAGCCGTGTAGTCGTTGATCAAGTCGCAAGGAGTGTAGTTGCGTTCCAGTTCATGCAACTCTTGCTCATCCAGAGGGGTGTCGAGCGCAGCCACCGCGCTGTCAAATTGTTGCGCCGTGTCTGCGCCAACCAACATGCTTGCAATGTGTTTGTGCTGCAGCACCCAGGCCTGAGCGATCTGCGCCGCCGATACACCCCGCCGCGCGGCCACGCGTGCTGCAGAAGCTGCGATCTCGCGCGATGCCTTATCGCCGTACATCTGCGCGGTGAAGAAATCCGTTTGATTGCGGGTGGAGTTCGCATCACCGGAGAGCAAGCCGCGGGCGAGCGGGCTGAAGACGGATACGCCAAGTCCCTGGTCGGCACAGTAGGGAATCATCTCGCGCTCTTCCTCGCGGTAGGCAAGGTTGAGCTGCAACTGCATGTTGATCGGTTTGTGCCAGCCGTTGCGCTCGCAGACCTGCATGATCTTGGCGAGCTGCCATGTGTACATGGTCGAGACACCGATATAGCGTGCCTTGCCGGCTCGCACGATGTCGTTCATCGCACCCATGGTTTCTTCGACCGGCGTATTGACGTCGAAGAAATGCAGCATGTAGATGTCGACGTAATCCATATCCAGTCGCTTCAGCGAACCGTGGATGCCGTCCATGATGTGCTTGCGCGAATGGCCGCCAGCGTTGGGATAGACGCCCATGTCGTAGCCGACCTTGGTCGTTATGACGATTTCTTCGCGGCGCACGAGCCTGTTGAGGATTCGGCCGACCACTTCTTCGCCGACACCGGTCGAATAAAAATCTGCCAGATCGATGAAGTTGACGCCCGCTTCCAGCGCGTGCCGCACAATGGGCTCGCTCTGTGCCTCGTCGAAAATCCAAGGCTTCCAACGGGGCGTACCCATGTTCATGGTGCCGAGACAAAGCCGAGACACTTTCAGGCCGGACTGGCCAAGACGGACATATTCCATGCGACAGACTCCTAAAATTTTCTGCTGACGGCGGCTTAGGCTTTTGGCGTGTAGAAGGGATTGCTTACGTTGGCCGCAGCCGCAAACACATCGTCACGATGCGGAAGGCCAAGCATGGCCGCGCGGATCGCGTTCTTGCAGGCCTGATAGTTGTTTTCGTAGACGGCATCGAGATTGTCGGTAGCGGGGTTTACCCAGTTGGCGGACACCACAACCCAATCGTTTTCTGCTTCCGGCGGCAGGATGCCCTCCTGCAGTGATTCGGCGACCGCTTTCGCGATGCCGGCCTGCGATGCGCCCCAGGTGGCATTGCCGTGGAAATCGCTGGCGATCTGCGCCTTGTTGACATACAGCGTCAGCGGTTTGGTCGGCACGCCGGGGGTGGCGATGATCACAAAGGGAGCGTGGCCGGCGGACGGCGTTGCCAATGCGGTGGCGAATGCCTGACCCGCTGGGCCGTTGCGCGGACCGACCAATACATTGATATGCGCGAGATTGACGCCCGGTCCGACAAACCCTTCGCCGATGTAGAGCGTCTTGCTTTCGGATGTATTCATTTCTTTCCTGCCGTCAGAAAACAGTCGATGAACCGATTGTGCTGTCGTGACGGCAGTCGAGAGAATGGATGTTTCCTGATAGGGGGTATGACTAAAACGCAGCACGCAAGGTGCGGCGATTCCTACAAAAAAGCCGGCACGCTAAATAGACAAACACTGCGTCATAGCATCCGTGGCAGCGCATTGGCGACGAATCGGTGGCACAGAAATCTATCTTCCGGGCGCTATCGGCGGAAGATGAAAGATGATGCAAATTAAAAACGTCGCGTATCAAAGTACATGATGCGGCAATCACGCGATGGACGATCGTCAGCCAGCGCCTTCTACAGAAAGCATCCCAGGCAAACGCATCGTTACGTCCAATCCACCCGCCGTGCGATTTTGCGCATCGACTTCACCGCCATGTACTTGCATGACACGCTGCACTATGGCGAGACCAAGCCCGTGTCCACCTGCATGCGCGGCATTCGTGCCGCGATAGAAAGGCCTAAACAGCAGACTTAGCTCCTCTGCCGGTACACCAGGGCCATGATCGCGAATGCGCACCTTGGCTTGTCGCTGCTCCGTGCTGACTTCCACATCGACAAGTCCATTTGCCGGGCTGAATTTGATGGCGTTAGCGATCACATTGTCCAACGCACGTTCCAGCAGGATGCCGCTGCCAAATACGGTGACGGGTTCGGCATCGGCCAACGTGAGTTGAATGCCGCGCGCTTCCGCCTCGACCCGCGCCGCGTCGAGGCGCGAGCGGGTAAGCTCGGTGAGATCCACCGGTTCGCGCTCCATGCCCGGCAAACCACCTTCAAGTCGCGACAGCGCCAGCATTTCTGCTGTCATGCGATCCATGCTTCCGATTTCTTGTTCGGCGTGTCGAAAATGCTTGGCCGCTTCGTTCGGATCGGTGCTGTGTTGAGCTAGATCCAGAATCAGATGCAAGCGTGCGAGTGGAGAACGCAGCTCGTGCGATAGGTCCTGCAAGACACTGCGATCATGCGCGACCAGCAGCTCGATGCGTTCAGCCATGCCGTTGAAATCTTGCGCGAGCTGGCCAAGCTCATCATGCGCGGCACTCCAACGCTTATCGACGCGTGTGGTGAATTCGCCTGCCGCCATTTTGCGTGTCGCGGCGCGCATGGCGTCGACCGGGCGCGATACGCTACGCGCCACCCACCAGCCGATCGCACCAATCAGCAACAATGAAAGTGCCAGCTGCACAAGCAGCAGTATTTTCTCGCGCGCGCGTGGCGGAATGCGCGAACGCGAACTGCTCATCGCCACGAATTGCCGTTGATGCCCGTCGCTGCCAGTGACCTGCTGCACGGCGATGTAGTAGCCCGGCCATGGATTCAGCTCGATGTTGCGTCCGGCTGCGAGCCAGTCCGGTAACGACTCGCGCATCGCAGATGGCAAGCGTATTTCGCGCATCGGCTGCCCGTTCTCGTAAAGCGTCGCATCGATGCCGCCCTCGCGCTGCTGCCGCACCCACGCATCGAGACCGTTCGCGCCACCGCTGTCGTACGCTTGCTCAGCGGCTTGCGCGAGCGTGGGCCAGTCGATGTCCTGCTCCGCCGAATAAGCGATGAAGCTGCGGGTCAGCGCGCCTCCCAGTAGCAATACCACCAGGTTGGCGATGCAGAAGAAAATCAGCAAGCGCCAGAACAGTGGACTGCGGAACGGGCTCTTGAACGTGTTCACGCTTGCGCCCCGCCATTGGCCAACAGCACATAGCCGGCACCACGAATGGAATCGATGCGCGGCGATTGCGCCGACGCTTCCGCCAACTTATGCCGAAGACGGCTGACGTGCACATCGATGCTGCGATCGAACCGTTCCAGTTCGCGACCGAGCGCCACGCGTGTCAACGATGTCTTGTCGATGACTTCGCCCGCTCGCTGCACCAGCATCAGGAGCAGCGCAAATTCGGCACCAGTCAGATTGAGCTCCTGTTCGCCCGCATACGCGCGTCGCTCACCCGGCAACAGTCGTAAAACGCCTGCCGTGAGTATCCCGACGCTCTCCACCGTGTGACGACGCAACTGTGCGCGCACACGCGCCAGCAATTCGCGCGGCAGACACGGTTTGGAGAGATAGTCGTCCGCGCCGAGTTCAAGCCCGACGACGCGATCCACCGGCTCGCCGCGTCCGGACAGCATGATCACGGGCAGGCGATGTTGCGAGCGCAATTCGCGCAGCGTATCGAGGCCGCTGCGGCCGGGCAGCATCACATCAAGAATCAGCAGATCCGGTCGCAGCGCGGGATCGCGCAGTTGAGCCAATACGGCATCGCCATCGTGCACGACCTCCACCTGCAAACCCTCGCGGCGCAGGTATTCGGCAAGCAGCGCGCACAGTTCGCGGTCGTCATCACCAATCAATATCCGGGACATGGGCTAGTAGCGGGAAAGCCATCAAAGAGACCGCGCTTACTATCGCATTCCCCGCTGCGATTGGCTGCCCGTGGCTTGCGCCTTCCTGACTTTACCCTTCTTTACACACCAGCAAAGATCTTAAACGCGCCTCTGCATTCCAATAGTCACAACACCCCACCACATGCAGGAGCTTCACTATGCGCAAGACAATGACCCTGTCGATCATCCTGGCTGCGGCCCTGGGCTGCTCCGCGCTGGCGCTCGCCGGTCCGGGTGGACAGGGCGGCCCCGGCGGCTGGCACGGTGGCCATGGCCACCATGGCGGCATGTTGGCTCTTCGCGGCCTGAATCTCACCGACGCCCAGAAAGCTTCGGTCAAGCAGATCGTGCAGCAGAGCTTCACCCAGCTGAAGCCGCAGTTCCAGGCCGTCCGCCAGCAGCGTCAGGCGTTTGAAGCCCTGTCGCCGAGCTCGTCGGGCTACCAGGCCGCGGCGGCTAGCTTGGCCCAGGCCGAAGCCAACCTCACCAGCGCCCGCATCGTCGCCCGCGCTGCAGTTACCGCCCAGATCTACAACACCGTACTGACCAGCACCCAGCAGACTCAGCTGGCTACGCAGAAGGCAGCCTTCCAGGCTCGCAAGGCCCAGTGGGAGCAGTTCCGCGCCCAACAGAAGGCACAGTCGACCGCGACGACTTCTGGCCAATAATTCAATACAAGAAAGTATCGGTTAGTCGGATCTTAACGAACGTTCTAACCTGCAATAAGCTGAGCGATCGCCGCTGCATCGGCGATCGCTTTTTTATGTCCTGAACTTTATGTGCTGAACCAGGCAGGATATTCAGATACCTATCTATCCGGTCAGATACCTATCTATCCGGCCCAAACGCTTAACTGTCACGTATGGCCGTTCAAAACGGTAGTTTGACAGCGCGAGATCCAGCCATCCCCTTCCGTGATTGTCACGCCTTTGTCTTGTGCGGTGCTTAGCTTCCACAGGGCTGACCACTCAGAGGCATGCTCATGCAGACGGAAGTCGCTGTTGCCACCGCCGCGTCGCCAAGCCAGGGTTCGGGGCGCATTTTCGGCATTATTTTCGGCTTGATACTGTTGGTGGGTGCCGCCTATGCCGGCCTTCACCTGATCGACGATCTTTCCATCGTACACTCGCATTCCGCCACGCCATTCATCTTGCTCGGTGTGGCCTTGTTGATTGCGCTGGGATTCGAATTCGTCAACGGTTTCCACGACACCGCCAATGCGGTGGCGACGGTGATCTACACGAATTCCATGCCCGCCAATATGGCCGTGATCTGGTCGGGCCTTTTCAACTTCCTCGGCGTACTGACATCGTCGGGCGCGGTGGCCTTCACCGTGGTATCGCTGCTGCCGGTCGAGCTGATCTTGCAGGTTGGTAGCGGAGCTGGCTTCGCCATGGTGTTCGCCTTGCTGCTGGCGGCCATCGTCTGGAATCTCGGAACCTGGTATTTCGGTTTGCCGAATTCGTCATCGCACACCTTGATCGGCTCGATCATCGGTGTCGGCCTCGCCAACCAGCTCACCTCGGTAAAAACCGGCACGAGCGGCGTGGACTGGAATGCCGCCGCGGGCGTGTTCAAGGGATTGGTCTTCTCGCCCATCGCCGGCTTCATCCTTGCCGGCCTGCTGATGTGGGTGCTGAAGGCGGTGGTCAAGATCCCCGCGCTGTATCGCGCACCGGAAGGCAAGAAGCCGCCGCCGTGGCCGATTCGCGCGCTGCTCGTTCTGACCTGTACCGGCGTCAGCTTTAGCCATGGCTCCAACGACGGCCAGAAAGGCATGGGCCTGATCATGTTGATCCTGATCGGCACCGTGCCTACGGCTTATGCGTTGAATGGCGCGGTATCCGGCGGCCAGGTGAAGAGCTTTCACGAAGTCTCGGTCGCGGCACAGCAGGTATTGGCGACCTTCGATCACGGCATCACCGTAAGCGGCGATCCGCGCGCGATCGTCACGACCGCTGTGCAGCAGCGCAAGCTTTTGCCTGACACGGTACCTGCGCTCTCCGAACTCATGGCGGCGATTGATCACCAAGTTGGCAATCGCACCTCGCTGCGCGCCGTGCCGCAAGAGCAGATGGGCAACGTGCGAAATGACATCTACCTGGCGGACGCCGCGATCCCGCTGGTTCTCGCACAACCGGGACTGAGCAAGGATCAGACAGCAGCGCTTACCACGTGGCGCGGCCTTGGCACGCAGGCGATCCAGTTCATCCCACCGTGGGTGAAAGTTGCGGTAGCACTCGCACTGGGCCTGGGAACGATGGTGGGCTGGAAGCGCATCGTGGTGACGGTCGGCGAGAAGATCGGCAAGGAGCATCTGACGTATGCGCAAGGTGCATCGGCCGAACTGATTGCGATGGGATTGATCCAGGCCGCAGACATGTACCACCTGCCAGTGAGCACCACGCACGTACTGACGTCGGGCGTTGCCGGCACCATGGCGGCGAATGGTTCGGGCCTTCAATGGTCGACCGTGCGCAATCTGCTGATGGCATGGGTGCTGACGCTGCCTGCTTCGATCTTGCTTGCAGGTGGTTTGTTCGTAGTGCTGAAGCATTTGTTCTAAACAGGTCGACCAGCTCGGCGATCTGCATGTGGCAAGCACAGCGCAACGCTGTGCTTGCGCGCGAGTGATGCAGGTTTTAGCTCGCTATGGCAGCAACGGCTGGCGCGGTACCGCCGGGGTGGTCGTCCTTGACCATGAAACGTCCTGAGATGATCGTTGGCGGTGCTTAATGCACGTGATGCTTGTGTGCGTGCTTCTTGGCCGCATGCTCGGCATGTTCGATCGCATGCAGCTTATGACCGTGGGCGAGGTGCGCGTGATGGCTAGCCTTCTCGTGATCGCCGCTTTCAGCGTGTTTTGCCGCTTCGCGGTGATGTTTGGCGGCCTCGTCCAGATGTTTTGCCGCTTCGTGGTGATGATGATGAATCTCGTGCTCGGTGCTCATGCAACTCTCCTCGATAGGCGTGCACCCGGCCCAGGTAGCCAGGCTCGTCCAGCTAAGCAGATGTCGGTGTCATGGTCATGACGGTGCGCCACGCAATAGCTGAAAACAACGGCGCTCACGACAAACAAAAGCGAAACGTTGCATTCGCACGGTCAACACGTCGCTGAACGAACGCAATGCCGCATGGATTTTTACAACATTGTTTTTACACGCGACTTGTTGCCATGTACGTGCGAATCGATAGCGATGCGCCTGTTTGCGTAACTAGCACGACATTCCACGCGCAAGCTGCTCACCTGTCCATACTCACTTGCCCAGGAGATTGCCATGCGTAACACGTCCTTTTTGCGCAAATCCATCATCGCCAGCGGCGCGATGATCGTCTTTGCAGCCCTGCCACTCTCCCTGGCGATGGCACAAAGCACAGCACCCTCATCGGCCACGCCGCCGTCGTCGGATGCCATGCAATCGCAGCAATCGCCCTCCAATGCGATGCAATCCACCGGAAACACGTCGTCGAGTAACGAGACAGTACCTGGCAAGGTCGATGACACCTGGATCACGACCAAGGTGAAATCCAAATTCACGGCCGCCAAGAACGTGAAGTCGTCCGATATCTCCGTAAGCACCGCGGATGGCGCTGTCACCTTGACCGGCACCGTCGCCTCCAGCAAACAGAAAAGCCACGTGATACATCTCGCCAAGCAGGTGAAGGGCGTGAAGAGTGTCGACGCCACCGGCTTGACTGTCAGCGCGGCAAACACCAGCAGCTCGCCGGCCAGTTCAGGTACGTCAGCTGGCCACTAATGGGAAGCGATAGATAGATCGTGAGTGTTCGCGCCGGATGGCCATGCATGCCATCCGGCGCGACGTGCTGATGAACGCGCTTTTATTCGCTTTCTTGCGCAGCCAGCGAATCCAGGGCATCGCGAAGATAGATAAGCGCTTCGTCGCGCCCCGGCTCATCGACGTAGTCGGGCGTGCTGGCGACGGGCTCGCCGTCCAGTTCCAGCACCAGCGAACGGGGTAACACGTGCAGCGTGGCCGCCGTGCCACCAAGCGTCTTCAATTGCTTCTGCACCGCTCCGGCAGCTTTCGGATCTTTGAAGGATTTCGACAGCAACAACTCCTCGCCTTCGGAGGAGAACAAGCGAAAGCGAAAACTGCCGTCGGTATCGCGAAAGCTCGCAAAGCGCGGCGATTTGCCGGACTTGGAAGGCAACTTGGCGTTGCCGGCATTCATGGTGACCGATGACATGGCGCGCAGGCCGATCGCATCGCGCAGCTCGGCGATTTTCGGGCCGGCGATCGCGCGCGCCTTGCGCGCACCTTCGCGCAAAATTTCTTCGATGGCCGCCGGTCGTGCGATGAGGCTGTCGTAACGCTCACGCATCGGCGCGATATCGGCTTCGATACGCTCGAACAACACCTGCTTGGCCTCGCCCCAACCTATGCCCTCTTCCAGCGCGCGACGGAACGCTGCGCTTTCGGCGTCGCTGGCGAATGCGTGGAAAATGGTGAACAGCGCAGAGCTATCCGGATCTTTCGGCTCGCCCGGCAGTCGCGAATCGGTGACGATACGCATGATTGTTTCGCGCAATTGCTTGGCGCCGCCTTCGAACAACGGAACGGTGTTGTCGTAGCTCTTGGACATCTTGCGACCATCGAGGCCCGGCAAGGTCGCCACCTGCTCCTCGATCAACGCTTCCGGTAGCGCGAAGAACTCGCGACGGTAGATGTGATTGATGCGCTGCGCGATGTCGCGCGCCATTTCGATGTGCTGAATCTGATCGCGCCCCACCGGCACCTGTTGCGCGTTGAACGCAAGGATATCGGCAGCCATCAACACCGGATACATGTACAGGCCCGCTGTGATGCCTGCATCGGGATCTTCGCCAGTCTCGGCGTTCTTATCTACCGCCGCCTTGTAAGCATGCGCGCGGTTAAGCAGACCCTTGGCCGTGACGCAGGTGAGAAACCACGTGAGCTCCGGAATTTCCGGAATATCGGATTGCCGGTAAAAGGTAACCTTGTTCGGATCGAGTCCGGCCGCCAGCCAGCTTGCCGCGATTTCCAGACGCGAGCGTTCGATCCGGCCGGGATCGTCGCTTTTGATCAGCGCGTGGTAATCGGCCATGAAGAAGAACGCATCGACATCCGCACGACGGCTGGCAGCAATCGCCGGCCGAATGGCCCCGACGTAGTTGCCCAGGTGCGGTGTGCCGGTGGTGGTGATGCCTGTAAGGACGCGAGTTTGCATGCGGCGGATATCGGCTAGTGCGAATGATGGCTACGCGCCCGCGCAACGTTGCACGGATCGGATCCATGCAGTGTACGGGCAAATCGACGGGACATGACAAACGCCAATTAGTCAGTTCCACGCATCAAAGTGGACTTACCGAACAGCGACTCGACCAGCTCTACCGCCAGCTTCGCGGTCTGGTTACGCTTGTCGTAGGCCGGATTCAATTCGACGATGTCCAGCGAACCGAGTCTGCCGGTATCGGCGATCATCTCCATGCACAGCTGGGCTTCGCGATAGGTCGGACCGCCACGCACCGTCGTGCCGACGCCCGGCGCGATGGATGGATCGAGGAAGTCGACATCGAAACTCACATGCAGATGGGTGTCCGCATCGATGCCTTCGAGTGCTTCTTCCATCGTGCGCTTCATGCCCACTTCGTCGATGTGGCGCATGTCGTAGATATCCATCCTCGCTTCGCGCACAAGACGCTTCTCGCCTTCGTCGACCGAGCGGATGCCGATCTGGCGATACACCTCCGGCGATGTCGCGGGCACGCGATCGCCGATCTCCACCAACTCGCGTGGTCCGTTGCCGCACAGGCAAGCTACTGGCATGCCGTGGATGTTGCCCGAGGGCGTCACCTGCGACGTGTTGAAGTCGGCATGCGCATCGAGCCATAACACACGCAATTTTTTCCCTTGCTCGCGGCAATGCCGCGCTACGGCACTGATGGAGCCGATCGCCAGGCAATGATCGCCACCCAACATGATCGGCAGGCGCCCGGCTTGCAGTTCGTGATGGATGGCGCCATGCACCGCCGTGTTCCAGGCGATGACTTCGGGCAAGTGGCGGTAACCGTTCTCCGGCGGCTGCCACGGATTCATCGGACCGTGCAGATTGCCGCGATCGATCACCTCCAACCCGCGCCGCCGCAGCTTCTCTCCGAGCTGCGCCACGCGTAGGGCTTCGGGCCCCATCGATGCACCACGATGACCCGCGCCGATGTCGGTCGGCGCGCCGACCAATGCAATCACCTGCTTACTCATACTGCTTTTCTCGTGATCCTAAGCGTACTTACGTAAGTGTAGCGGGTCGAAAGCACGGCGGTCGCCCCTCAAGGGGAGCGAACAATAGACAACAAAAAGCCCGCATTGCTGCAGGCCTGGGTAAAAACTGGTGCCGACACCCGGATTCGAACTGGGGACCTACCGCTTACAAGGCGGTTGCTCTACCAACTGAGCTATGCCGGCACTGGGCCGCACATTCTAACAGGGCTTGGCTCAAAAACAGCCCGTGCTGTGCGATCCGATCGCCGAATCGTGGATCCGGCTGCGCCAATCGAAATGACTGCTGTCGACGGGGATCAGGTCGAGCCAGTACTCGGGCACGGTTTCAGTGCGCTCGCTCATTTGAGCCTGGAAGCCGGCGGCCACGATTTGATCGCGGCGTTTGCGTGCGTTGGCTGGGTCTTTGAACAGGCCTAGTGACACGGTGTTCAGATCGTCACCGGAACCCACCACGAAATAATCCTCGATATTGCGCGCACCGAGCTGACGCGCCTGCGCCAGGGCCGCGGCATGGCTGGGACTGGGCGGCAAATGCACCCACCATCCCCGCGTTTGCGTAATTTGCTCCTGTCGCGCGCGCATGCGTTGCACCTGCGGGCCGATGGCCGTACGCGCGATACGCAGGTCTTCCTGCGTCGCGAACGGACCCAATGCCATGCAGGCGTAGCTAAGCGCGTTTGTCGACGCGGGGCTCAACGCCGCAGCCGTGCTGGATGCAGGTGCCGGCGTAGATAGAGACGATGTTGCAACAGACGACGCCGAAGGCGCGTGCGCCGCCGTGGTCGCGGGCGGCGGCAGTTCCGACAGCAGGCGCAGTTTCGGTACGCCAGGATCGGTCACGAAGTGGCCGTGCGAGTCGTTCTGGCCCAAGAGCAGCCATGCGCCAACGGCGATGTTGAGGGCAATGAGCAGAACAAATAGCAGGCGCAGGAACATCGGCCATCCACCGGCATGGGTCGTCTAGGGATTCTAGGATGATGCAGGCAGGGGATGTGAGTCCGCCCACACAAGCAGTCCGCGCAACACGCTGTCAGCGGCAAGTTCGGCCGGCACGTCCAGCAACGGCAGCAATGCGGCGGCATCGCCACCATCCAGCAGCAGGCGTGGCGCGGCGCCGGTATGTTGACCGGCGATGTGTCGCGTAAAGCGTTCGATCAGGGCCGCGACGGCCTGCCAGCAACCCGAAGTCACCGCATCCGTGGTGTTATCGGCGATATCGCGTATCACGCCAGCGTGCTCGGTGCGAACGCGTGCGGTGGCGCCAAGCAACGATTGCTGCATCAGCAACGGGCCGGGCGCGATCAAACCGCCGAGGTGCTGACCTTCCGCGCTGAGCGCATCGAGCGTCAGTGCCGTGCCGATACCCGCCAATACACACGGTGCGTGTCCCGCCGCGCGGGCCGCCACCATAGACAGGAAACGATCGACACCCAACCGCTGCGGCTCGGCATAGGCGTTGCGCACGCCGCATGCTTCGGCGGGTGTTCGCACCCAAGCCGTGTCTCGTACAAACACATCGGCGACGAGCTTTTCGATTTGCGTCTCGCGGGCCGCATCAACCACCGACGCGCCCAGTGCACGATCCGGATGCGCCAGTCCTTGCCATGCTTGGATGAGCGTTGCGGGAACATCGTCTTCCCACGCCACGGCCCCTCGCGCGGACCACCCACCAGCGGCGGCGATGGCCCACTTCAGCCGCGTATTACCGAGATCGAGCAGAAGCATCATGCGCGGCGCACCGTGACGTCGGCGCTATCGATCCCGTGCAGACCTGCCGCCGTTTGCAATTGCAGTGCACCGCGTGCGTCGATACCGGCGCCGACGCCATCGAGTTCGCCCATCGCACTGCTGACGCGAAGCGGAACTCCGCGCAACGCATCGTGCTCCATGTATTCGTCGACGAATGCCGCGAACCCATCGCGTTCGAACTGATCCAGACCTTCGACGAGATTGCCGATCAACGCAGCCACCATCCGGTTGCGATCGGGCGGCAATCCTTGTGTCACGCCGGCCAGATCGCTCACGGGCTGGCCGGCCTGCTCGCGCAGTGCGGGCGTCAATCGCAAATTGAGGCCAATGCCGATCACCGCTGCGCAAGGTCCTTGGTATTCGCCACTCAGCTCGACTAGGATACCGGCCAGCTTGCCGTCGTCGGCCAACACGTCGTTGGGCCATTTCAGGCGAGGCCCGGCAATCTTCAGGGCATGCAGCGCACGCAACACCATGACGCCAGTCGCCAGCGACAAACCCGATAGCGATGCGAAGCCGGCATCGAACCGCTTCAGGCAGGACGGATAAATGTTCAAGCCAGGCGGCGACAACCAGGTACGTCCACGCCTTCCGCGCCCTGCGGTCTGGGTCTCGGCCACGACAATGCTGAAATCGGGCGCGGCGCTACCTCGGCGCTGCAATTCGCTGGAGGTGGAGTCGAGCTCCCAATAAAGGTCCAGTGCGCCGAGTCGGCACGCCATGGACGCCGACAGGTTGGTCCGAATGGAAGACTCATCCAGCATCTGGATGGGCCACGCCAGCCGATAACCGGCCGAGCCCGCGGATTCGATGGGCACACCGCGATGGCGCAGTGCCTCGATCTGCTTCCAGATCGCCGCCCGCGTAACACCCGTTTCGGCGGCGAGGCGAGCGCCAGAAAGGGTCTCCCCGGTGGCCAGGGTGGCCAGAAGTTGTTGCGGCTGCATGGTCTCAGTATTCCCGGAGACGGTAGAGCGGGCGCGGCCGCAGAGGGTTAAGGGAGCCGGAAGATAGCATCGCGCCATTCTAGTGGCAGGCAGCGATTCGGAGACGTCCCAAGCTCGGCACTAGTATCCACGCCGGGTTTCTGGGACGATCCAGACGATAGGCATACGCCTTGGGGGCAGATTGCCATGCGTGCCACATCATTGCTGCTTGGATGTTTGCTGAGTCTCGGCGTTGTCGCTAATGCGGCCGCGGCGAGCGCTTCGGCTGCCAGCAGCATAAGCGCGAACTGCACCAATCAGCCCACCAGCCATCCCGTCAGCCATGACACGGCATCGGCGAACGGCGATGCGCTCAATATCCCCCACAGCAGCATTTCTTCTTCGGGATCATCGAGCAGCAGCCACAGCGCAACCCCGAGCAGCACGGACGAGAGCCCGGCGCGTTTCAGCAGCGATACGTCAACGCCCAGTTCGGCCCACGGCTCCGGCCTGAGCTGGCAATCGCTGCTACCCGGCTCGATCCAGTAAGAAACTCCCCGCAAGACCTACTACAGCGCGCCATGTTCCGGGCGCCGCTTTCGCCGTTTGTTCAATTCGGAGGCAGGTGCACGCTGAAGCGCGCCCCGCCAAATTCCGTCGAACGATCCACCGTCAATTCGCCGTTATAGGCGCGCACGATGTCCTGCACGATCGACAAGCCGATGCCGTGTCCCTTGACCCGTTCGTCGCCGCGCACGCCGCGTTGCAGAACTTTTTCGATCTTGTCCTCATCAATGCCAGGACCGTCGTCTTCCACGCTGAGTAGCAAGCCCGCTCTTTGACGCCCGCCCTGCGGCAGCGTCTTTGCCACCAACAACACATGATGTCCTGCCCACTTGAACGCGTTCTCCAGCAGGTTGCCCATCAGTTCAAGCAAATCGCCCTGCTCGCCGTAGAACGACGCACCGTCTTCGATATCGAATTCGCACAGCACATTTTTCGCGGCGTACACCTTTTCCAGGCTTTGCACGAGATCTTCGGCATGGCCGGCAATTGGCACGGCGCTGGCGAACGTTTGCCGACCGGTCGTGGCCGCGCGCGCAAGCTGATACGCGACCAGTTCATCCATCCGACGCACCTGATCCAGTAACGGAGTGCGTGCCGCCGGAGAAAGATCGCTAGCCGATTCCATCTGCGAGCGAATCACCGCAAGCGGCGTCTTCAAGCTGTGTGCCAGATCGGCCAGTGTGTTGCGATAACGCGTTCGCTGTTCGCGCTCGCTATCGATAAAGACGTTGATGCGCTCGGTGAGGCCCGTCAGTTCGAGCGGATACTGGCTATCCAGATGATCGCTGGCGCCACGCTCGACGCGGCTCATGTCGCTAGCAACTTTGCGCAACGGCGTGAGACTCCAGCGCAGCAACAGCAACTGCAGCACGATCAGCATCACACCCAGCGTCGCGAGCCAGCCCACAAGGCTGCGCCTGTACACGGTGGTGTTGCCTTCGAGCTCGTCCTCGGTTTGCGCGACCGTAAAGGTGAGCTTCACGGGATCGTGGTCGGGCATGTCGAGCGCCACACCCCAGCTGTAGTAATAAAGTCGCCCCAGTTCCGTATCGACCGGGCCAATAAATTGCGACTGCCCAGGCGCCAGCGGATGCAGGAAACTGAAATCGCGTCCCAGGGCGGAAGACGATTCCCAGCGAAAACCTTTATCGCCCAACACCACGGCATACAAGCCCGAACCCGGGCGCGAAAACATCGGATCAGGCGGCGTGTCCGGCAATAAAGGCGTGCCATCGCGCCGCGGATCCGTGCCTGCGATGTACGTGATGACGTAATCGTGCAGGCGGTCCTGCAGCTTATTGAGTTCGCTGGCGGCATAAGTGCGCGACAGCGTCCACCCGATTGCGCCAAGGAATGCAGCCAGCACTAGGCCGGTCGTAAGGGCCGCGCGCGCCGCCAGCGAGAACGGGCGGCGCTCGGCTGCATCATTCGTCTTCGCTGCGAGGAATGGCAAAGCGATACCCGCGCCCGCGCACCGTTTCGATCGGCTTCATGCTGCTTTCCGGATCCAGCTTCCTGCGCAGGCGGCCGATGAAGACCTCCAGCACGTTCGAATCACGATCGAAATCCTGCTGATAAATGTGCTCGGTTAGATCGGCTTTCGACACCAGTTCGCCGGCATGCAGCATCAGGTATTCGAGCACCTTGTACTCGTAGCTGGTGAGGTCCACCGGTTTACCGTCCACCGTCACGGTTTGCGCGGTGGTGTCGAGCTTGATCGGACCGCACGCCAGCACCGGCTTGGACCAGCCACTCGCACGGCGTACCAGCGCGTTGATGCGCGCCAGCAATTCTTCGACGTGGAACGGCTTGACCAGGTAGTCGTCGGCGCCGTGCTTCAGGCCTTCTACCTTATCTTGCCAACTGCCGCGTGCAGTGAGGATCAGGATGGGATAGCGCTGACCGGCCTCGCGCAGAGCCTTGACCAGTTCCATGCCCGACATCTTCGGCAACCCAAGGTCGATGATGGCCAGATCGAACGGCACTTCACGGCCCAGGTAGATACCTTCTTCGCCATCCTGGGCGGCGTCCACGGCAAACCCATCGCGCTTGAGGCGGGCTGCCAGCGTTTCGCGCAGCGGCGCTTCGTCTTCGACCAGGAGGATGCGCATCAGTGTTTCTCCTTCTTGTTGCTTCCGCCGTTGGGGAACTTCTTAGTAGGGGATTGTGCCGCAGCGGGCGGGCGCGTGGTGGCATCTGACGGCACCGCGATAACCTGCACATGCCCTTCGGGGGTGAGTACCTTGATGCGGTACTCCACCTTGCGACCGATGTGGCGAGGCTCCGCCGACAACACCTTGCCGCCGACCCGCTGCTGTACCTGCAGCACGGCCTGATCCAGGCTTAGACCGGTTTGTGGCGGCGGCGATGACTGCGCCCCGGCGGCACCTGCCGCCAGCAGCCCAGCTGCCATCCATGCTAGATCGCGCTTTGAAGCCATAATCTCGTGATTGATGCCAGAAAGAGATCCGGCTGACACGCCATACTGCGAAACCGGGGCTGAATACTTGCCGGACGGCCGTCCGCCGTCACGCCGCCATCCGTGCCGGAGCGCTGGCTTGCTCAATGAGTGACCAGCCCGCACCCGCCTTATGGGCGCCCTCGCTAAACGTGCGGCGAAACCCCCGAGCCCCTGGCTCGCCTTGGTACAAGCCCAGCAAATGCCTGGAAATATGCTTGAGCGAGGTGCCGCGAGCGAGTTCCGCCTCGATATACGGGCGCATATGCTGCAAGACGCTTTCACGCGATGGCAACGGCACGTCATAGAGTGCCGCCTCCACGCGGGCAAGCAAGTAAGGATCGTGATACGCCGCACGACCCAGCATCACCCCATCGACTTGGGCGAGATGCTCGCGTACTGCGTCGACGTTGGTGATGCCGCCGTTGATGATGACCGTCAACTGCGGGAACTCCCGCTTCAGGCGATAGACGCGTTCGTAATCGAGCGGCGGTATTTCGCGATTTTCCTTCGGCGACAAACCCTGCAACCACGCCTTGCGCGCATGCACCACCAGCACGTCCACGCCCGCTTGCAGCATGGTTTGGGGGAAATGCTGCAAATCGGCGTATTCGTCCTGATCGTCCACGCCAATGCGGCATTTCACGGTAACGGGCACCGATACGGCATCGCGCATGGCTTTGACGCAATCGCCGACCAAGGCCGGCTCACGCATAAGGCATGCACCAAAACGGCCCGACTGCACGCGGCCGGAGGGACAACCCACATTGAGATTGATCTCGTCATAACCGGCTTGCGCGCCCTGCCGCGCCGCTTCGGCCAACTCGTGCGGGTCGCTGCCGCCCAACTGCAGCGCGACGGGATGCTCCTGCTGGCTGTGCTCCAGCAGACGCAACTGTTTACCGCGCACCAGCGCAGCACTGGTCACCATTTCCGTATACAGCCGCGCATGCGGCGACAACAGGCGATGGAAATAACGGCAATGGCGATCCGTCCACTCCATCATCGGGGCGACGGATAGGCGCCAACACTCGCTATTTAGCGGAAGCGCGCTTTTTTCAGCGTTTTTTTCGTGATTACTCATAACTTATTGTCGGGAGAATTCGGACATTTTCGTACGCTTTTGCGACTTCGGTGTAACATAAAGTGCAACATAAGGAAGAATGTTGCACCGTGGGAACCATTCTTACGCGCACCAACAAACAGGGCGCTACTCGATATACGGCCATAGTCCGAATAAAGAAAGCAGGAAAAGTAGTCCACACTGAATCTGAAACGTTTGGCCGCAAAGCGCACGCCAATGAATGGATGCGGCGACGCGAATCAGAATTAGATAGTAGCCGAGCACGAGGCGAACCATTTGGCAAACGCTACACGCTTGGCGAATTGATCAAGTGGTATCGCAAAGAAATTGGTGAAACGGCGGAGTGGGGGCGCTCGAAAGAAGCAGACTTAAAGCGCCTGGAAAACTATGAGATTGCCGGGCGCCACGCACCTTCACTCACAGTCGCCGACTATCTGCAGCACGCTTACATAAGGGCTAAAGAAGGCGCCGGACCCGCGACCATAGGCAATGACCTCATATGGATCGGCCAGATTCTTAAATCCGCTCGCCCGTCGCTAGGCGTAGCAGCGAACCTACAAGTACTGGACGACGCGCGACACGAGTTACGCGCGCGCAAAATGCTGAGCAAATCTCGCTCTCGAGATCGGCGACTCAAAAAGTCTGAGGACTAACACCACTAGTCGAGGCGACGCCTATGCACCTGATGTCTCAGTGACTTTTGGCATATATGGTGTGCTACTACACTATGACACCATTAGGCCGCCCCGCTCACCAAGACAATCGAGCGGCCAAGTTCCTGACAGCCACCCTTTCGCTACCGCTCACTACCAACGGAACAGCCCAATGAACCATACGCTGGTGATAAATCGCCCCACAACATGGGGTGCTCGACTACTGCGATTGCCATTGATCCGCATCGTGGTTGCCTTTCTCTTTGTCGCCGTTCCGTTCGCGATCGTGGCTTTCCCTTTCAACATGTTTGTAACTGACAAATCCTTGAAGCGTGTCGGCGCCGTGCTGCTGACCCTAGTGATCGTGACAGCCTATTCCGCCTATGCGCGCTTTATTGAGAAGCGACGAGCGACGGAATTTTCCAGCTCTGGCGCGATCCTGGAGTCCGGTGCCGGCTTGTTGCTCGGCGCAGTGCTCTTGTCCAGCACGATAGGAATTCTTGCAGCACTGGGCATCTATCAAGTCACGGGCAGCAACGGTTGGGCAATTATGTTCGGGACCTTGCCAGGTTTCATGCTGACTGGCTTTCTGGAAGAGGTCGTTTTCCGCGGCATCATCTTCCGCATCGTGGAAGCGTCCCTGGGCAGCTGGATTGCCCTGGCAGTTTCGGCTGCGATCTTCGGGTTGCTGCACCTGCTCAATCACGGAGCAACGCTGCTTGATGCCGGCGCCATCACTATCGAGGGCGGCATCATGCTGGCAGCGGCCTATATGCTTACCCGTCGTCTTTGGCTGTGTATCGGCATCCATATCGCCTGGAACTTCATGCAAGGCGGAGTTTTTTCAGGCGCTGTTTCAGGTGGTGCGCAAAAAGGCCTGTTGCAGGCAAAAATAGTCGGACCTGATTGGCTCACAGGTGGATCGTTCGGCGTGGAGGCTTCAGTTGTGGCCTTGGTAGTGTGCGCTGCGGCGGGAATCGTTCTGCTAATTGCGGCCAAGCATAAGGGCCAAATCGTCCAGCCCTACCGAAATAGATAAGACCCCCACCTAATCTGATACTGATCACCGGGGCAGCTAAGGAAAAGGCCTCACCGAAGAAAGCCTCTGAAAAACAAACCACGAAGAGAGTGATCAGGAAGACGAGCAAGTAGTCCATCGGCACGCACTGGGCCACCTAGACCACGAGGTGGTCCAGTAGCCGCCAAGCCAGCGAGAGAATTACAAAGTCGTGTGCACACATAGTGCACACGCACCTTTGCAATCCACTGAAATATATTATTTTTCTTCCCAATCCATCATCGGAGCGACGGACAGGTGCCAGGGTGCGGTAGATTCGGGATGAACGTAGCGGTCGATCATTGTCGCTATTGTCGCGGATCGGCGCTTTCCTGTGCGATGGCCTGTTCTTCTCGCTTGGCGGCGTTTTCCAGCCGCGCCGAAAACACGCGCCCCACAACGGCAATCAGCGTCATGAGAACAGCGGGAATTTTCATATGAAGGCTGTACAAGGCCAGCGCGCCGAACAGGGCCGTTACAAATCCCTCTTGCATCAGCCAGCTCCAGGCACGCGTTCTAGGCACGTCGGGCGCCAAATCGGCCACGAACGCCGCATAGCCCCAGCTCACGCCTAGACAGGCGTAGATGGCCGCAAGGGAAAGCGCGTAAAGAAGCATGCCCTGTGGTGTCCCCGCGAAATCGCCAGAAAGCATCACACGGATCACTACCGGCGTCAGCGCAACCAGGCTTAGCAGCAGCAGGGTGAGCAATGTCAACGGCAGGTCTACGGCACGCAAGTGGGCCAGCGCGCGGCGATGATGTATCCATACGCCGCCGATGATGAAGAAGCTCAGAAAATAGGTCAGCAGCGGTGCTGTCCAAACCTGCGCGAGGCTGGCGCCGGGCGGTGTTTCCGGTCGAAGCTCCACCGCCGACAATGTCATGGCGATGGCAAAAACGCCGTCGGAAAGCATCACCAATCGGTCGAAGTGACGCTGAAAAACGTGATGCCCCCTCACGTGCAACGGGCCACCTGTGTCCATGCAACCTCCCTTGTCGTTGACCCGCCCATGATGCCCCAGAATGCCGCAGCCAGCGCAGATTCCTCGGATCGCGTAAAATACTTTGCGGCCGCTCCCCAACGCGGCACTCGCCAGGCCCAGCGGCGCTCTGCCCTTCCCACGCGAGTTTCACTGTCGATGTTCAGTGAACGCCCTCCCTACGCAACGATCCGAGACGACAATCACCATGGTGGCTTTGGCGACCGAGCAAGTAATCGACGTTCAGCACTGGAACGACAGCCTCTTCAGTTTCCGCACCACGCGCGATCCGGGCTTCCGTTTCGACAGCGGACAATTCGTGATGATCGGCCTGGAGGTGGACGGCCGTCCGCTGATGCGCGCGTATTCGATCGCCAGCGCCAGTTGGGAAGAACATCTGGAGTTCTTCTCGATCAAGGTGCAGAACGGTCCGCTGACCTCGCGCCTGCAACATCTGAAACCCGGCGACAGCATCACCGTCAGTCGCAAGCCAACGGGTACGCTGGTGCTTACCGACCTCAAACCGGGCAAGCATCTTTACCTGCTCGGCACTGGCACCGGCCTTACGCCGTTCATGAGCATCATCCGCGATCCGGAAACCTACGAGCGCTACGAGAAGATCGTGCTGGCTCACGGCGTGCGCAACATCAATGATCTTGCCTACGCCGACTACGTGCAAAACGAACTGCCGCAGCACGATTACCTCGGCGAGCTGGTACGCGAAAAGCTGATCTATTACCCCACCGTCACGCGTGAAGCGTTCCGCAACCGTGGTCGCATCACCGACAATATCGTCGATGGGGCGATGAGTCAGGCTATCGGGCTTCCGCCGCTCAATCCCGAGACCGACCGCCTGATGCTGTGCGGCAGTCCCGCGATGCTCGACGATCTATGCGCCTTGCTCGATGCGCGCGGATTCCACGCATCGCCGCGTACGCGCGAACCGGGCGATTACGTGATCGAGCGGGCATTCGTGGAGAAGTGATGGAGCTAGTCGCGAACGCGACCTTTTCCTTCGTTATCCCAATAACCAAACACCCGCCGCGCAATCAGCTTGTACAGCCGCTTACCCGTGGCGCGCCACAAACGCGAATGCAAAGCGGGCGTTTTCAGCATGGCGTATTGGCGCGCGCTGAGTGCGTGCGCACAATACGTTCGCTTGTGCTTGAGCAGATGACGCAAGTCTTCGCGCGCCAGCAATCGGAATAGACGTCCGCGCCTGCCGCGTGTCCAGGCGATCTGGAAATCGACCAAGGCGGGGCGTCCATCGGTACGCACCAGCCAGTTCGGCTCTTTGGCCAGATCGTTATGCACGATGCCGCGACGATGCAGTTGTGCGAGCAGGCGCAGTGCGTCGCGGTAATAGGACGGTTCACGCGGCTGCGCCTGTTGCATCGGTTGGCCTGCGATATAGCCGCGCAAGAGTTCCTGACCATTCCACCCCCATAGCGACGGCACCCCATCCACCCCTTCGAGCTTTGCCAGCGCACGGGCCTCGCGCGCAGCGGCGCGGCGCGCGAAGGTCCGCGCCCACCAACGCGCTGCACGGATATCGCGACGGATCATCCGCACGCCATCGCGCTCGACGATCTCGATACGGCCGAGTTCATCGGCTTTGAGCAGGATGGAATCGACGTTTGACACAAACCTACCGATGAAAGGATGAGGAATAGCTTGTCGGCGCACATCGCGGCGACGGACTATTGTGGCCGATCCGCGGCAATGCCGCCGCCCCGGAAACACGGATCGCCATGTTGGATATCGCCCTCTACGTATTGGCCGGCGCTTTGATCGTCGGTGGATTGATCGGGGCCGTGCTCCCCACGCTGCCCGGCATCCCGATGATCTTCGGCGGGATTTGGCTGGCTGCCGCCGTCGATGGCTACCGGCATCTGGGTGCAGGCTGGCTTATTGGGCTAGGTGCGCTGGCCGCTCTGGGCGTATTGATGGATTTCATTGCCGCGGCCATCGGTGCAAAACGCGTCGGCGCCAGCAAACAAGCGGTATGGGGCGCCACCATCGGCACCTTTGCCGGTCTCTTCTTTGGCCTGCCAGGACTGATCCTCGGACCGTTTGCAGGCGCATTACTGGGGGAGTTCACGTCGAGCAAAAGCGTGTTGCGTTCCGCACACGTGGGCCTCGGCACATGGCTCGGCCTACTGTTCGGCGTCTTGGTGAAACTAGTGATTTCGCTGATGTTGGTTGGATTGTTCGGCTTCGCCATGCTGCTGTGAAGACGCCTCAACTTTGGATATGTAACGCGCGGCATGGGCATGCTTGCGACCCATGACGAAGGCATCTCGACCACCGACTAGCGCGATGTGATCACCGCCGGCTTTTTCATCGACAAGATCTTTGCGCAAAACGGTTAGGCTGGCACGTCCGGAATCACGTAGAAAAACACGGCGAGGAATTGCAGCACGCTTCCGGCCAGCACAAAGAAGTGCCATATCGAGTGATGATAAGGCAGCCGTCGCCAGAGATAGAACGGCACGCCCAAGGTATAGGCAGCGCCACCGGCAAGCAGCAACACCATGCCGCCCGTTTGCAGATGTGCAAGCAGCGGTCGAAACGCAACGATGCCCACCCAGCCCATGGCGATGTACAAGAGCACCGCAAAACGGTGATAGCGCTTGAGCATGCCGAGCTCCAACGCACTGCCGAGCAGCGCCAGACTCCACACAATCCCAAACAGACTCCAGCCCCAGGCGCCGCGCAAGGCAATCAGCGTGAAAGGCGTATACGTGCCGGCGATCAGCAAAAAAATCGCAATGTGATCCATCGTGCGCAGTACGCGTCGCGCCGATTCGCCACGGATCGTGTGATAGAGCGTCGAGGCGGTATACAAAAGGATCAGCGATATACCGTACACCGCGCTCGCCAGCACATCGCTCGCTGTGCCCGCAACGGCGGTATGCGCAACCAGGATGGCGAGTCCGGCAATACTCAGCAGAATGCCAATGCCATGAATGACACTGCTGGCGAGCTCATCACCAAAACCGTAACGCGGAAGCGCTCCGTCGACCGCTGCAGACATGCCTACCACTCCTGGCCGGCTCGATGATTCATCGAGCGAAGCCAACACGTTAACCCTTCGCCCGCGCATCGCCTAATGGAAAGTGCATCACGGCTCGATGATGAACGCACCGAAAGCAATACCGATATTCCATCCGCGCCCTCGCCCGCTCAACGCCAGGCCAACATTGCCCTTGGTCAATACCTGGCTGTCCGCACTGGCCTGCGCACCGGCGTGCGCTTCGGCCGCCGCGTAGTGTCCCAATACCTCGTGGATGTTGTAGACGCCGGTAAAGCTGCCGCGACCGTCGTCGACTTCCGTCTTGCCGAAGGTCAGACCACCGCCTTTCGCGCGGATATGCACATGCATGCTCTGCCCGTTGCTGCAGGTGACGGTGCCGCTGCCGGTGGCGGTCTTGTAGAACACCGACCAACCGGACAATTGGAAGTGCATCCGGCAATCGATATTCGGGCCGGCATGCGCGGGCGTCACGCTACCCCATCCGGCCAAGCAAAGTACCGCAGCCCCTACCCATTTCATGATGCGTGTCGTTTTCATCGGTCGGTTCTCTGTTGGCCAATAGCGGTGGATTGTCGCAAAGAGCGGCGCTCCGGTTTCGTGAAGGCAGTCATCACAAGGCGTGCACGCCTCGTCAAGCCGCATCTCGGCAGAATACCTGTCACGGACATCGCCTCCCCGATGTCCGTAATCCTGCAGCCCCGCAGCTCTTGCGGGGTTTTTTTTGGTCCAACGACTTTTGAAACCGTTTGGACGGCTATTGCGCAAGCCACCGCGATAGGCATAGGCTGAAGCTGCGTCCTCCACGATCCCCCTGTGTCCCCACACAGCGTGCCCAGGCGCATCACAATCCACATCGCCGTCAGGAGGTCGCTTATGCCGTCCGCAAGCCTGGCTGTTGCTCAACGTGTGCACCCGAATCCGGTGCGTATCACCGCGCTTAGCGTGGCTATTACCCTTAACCTTGCCGCTTTATTGTTCGCCATGCGGCCGTTGGCGCCGCAGATTGCCACCGCGTTTGAAACGGTAAAGGTCGAAACCGTGCGCTTTATCGACCCGCCGCCCAAAGTGCTGCCGGTGCCGGATCTCGTGGTGAAACCGCTGACAAAACCGACGCCGGTCACCGCCCCGGTGCGCCAGCCGATCACTCACACTCAGCCTGTCACCCAACCTGTCGTGACGACACCCACGACCACCGAGCCGTCGCTAAACAGCAAGCCCGCAACACCGCCATCGACGACGACTGCACCGACAACCATAGCTCCCGGTGTCGTGTCGCTGGCTTATCGAGCCTCGCCGCTGCGCTTTCCCGCGCAAGCGGCCCGGCAGCGCATGCAAGGCACCGTGTTGCTACGCGTGCTGGTGGATGAAAACGGCAAGCCGATCGATGTCGTGATCGAGCACAGCAGCGGCTACACCTTGCTCGACAAAAGTGCTCGGGAACAGGTCTTGGCGAGTTGGCAATTCCAGCCTGCGGTCATGGATGGCCACGCGGTACGGGCATGGGCGCGCGTACCGGTAAATTTTGCGTTACAGGAACTTTGACGCGGCGGTATGGGCCGTGACGGTATAGGCATTCAGGGATCGGGACCCGGCCAGCGGCCAGCGACTGGACCGGGTCTCGCTCCGCGGCTACCGCAAGAATGGGTTTAGCGCGACACCGGCGGCGCCACGGCCGCTGGTCGGCGTGCGATATGCGCAATGGCCCAGATCAGCCCGAACAGCAGCAACGCCGGCAAGCACAACGGCAGCAACGACAAGGCCACCACTGGCAGCACCAGCAACATCACCAGGCCGCCAACAAACAGCCCAACGGCGCCTGCAAGAAGACTGAACAAGCCGCCGATCAATCCAAAGGTCAGCTTGAAGATCAGGCCAATCACCGACCCGACGATCCACAGCGCGCCCACCATCACCATTATCAACATCAACTCGATCATGTCCGTTTCTCCGACGTCGGCCTTACGGTCAGATGCGCCCTGCCTCGTGAAGGTTTAAGGCGTGCCATAAGCTTAGGCCGATAGAGCCTGTCGTCCATGCTTCGGAAGTCACGGTTGAACCCTCAGCGCGGGCCCTTACGTCTTACGTCCACTTAACGATGGGCATGCTCCACTGCCCGCCATCTACGGTCTGCCTACGAAGTTTATGCGTACATACCGCCACAGTCTCAAAGCGTTACGTGATGCCGCACTCGCGCATACGCTCGAAAAAAATCCGGACCTCGCCTCGCTCGCTCGCGAACTTGGCAGCATCATTCATCGTGATGCGCAGGCGCTTGCCGATGGCCTTTCCGATCTGCGTCACCACAATCGCGGTTTCGAGCGCTGGCTGCTCGGACGGCGCGGCCGCCCTGGCGTGAGCGTGCTGGTGATGGCGTGGCCGCCCGGATACACCACGCCTTCACACGACCACGCCGGTTTGTGGGGCATCGAATTGAGCATGTACGGTGCACTGGAAGTGGAGTCGTGGTCGCGCGCGTCCACGTCCGAAGCATGGCAGCTGCGTGGACGCGATTGGCTGGGCCCGGGCGACGCCACATGGTTCGATGCCGATACGCATTACATGCATCGCTGCCGCAATCTTTCGCGTCAGGAAACAGCGCTGACACTGCACATCTATGGTGGCGATCTCGAGGATTACGCCACCTACGAGCCGGTGGAGTCCGAACCCTTCTGGCAGAGCCAGTCGCAGCGCGCAAGGATTGCCGGTCCTCTCCGCGTCTGATATCAAAACACGTTCAGCCTCACCCGCAATCTTAAGGAATGACATGTTTCGACGGGTCGCCATCATCGGCGGCGGCGCCGCAGGGGCCACGCTGCTCAGCGAATTGCTTGAACGCCCTGTGATGCAACCGCTGCACCTGGACTGGTATACCGGCGGCGGTACACCGGGTCGAGGTGTCGCCTATGGCACGCGATCGGAACGGCATCTGCTGAATGTGCGTGCCGCGTCGATGGGCATGTTCGCCAGTCGCCCGGGCGGCTTCCTGGAGCACATGCAAAGGCGCGACCCGAGCATTTCCGGTACGGATTTTTTGCCGCGTTGCTGGTACGGAGACTATCTGGAGGCCGAAACCGCCAACACGCTGGCCCGCGCCAAAGAGCGTGGCCACGATGTGCGCATCGTGCCGTATGAAGTCGACGCCATGGTGCCTGAGAATGACGGCGTGACGTTGTTCCAGGGCGAATCCACCACGCGCGTCGACGCTGCGGTGCTGGCGCTGGGCGCACTGGCGCCGCGCCCACTTTCCGGCGTTGACGATGCCGCACTCGCCAGCGGCCGCTACGTCACCATGCCGTGGCCCCTGCTCGCAGATGTGAAACCGGACACGCAAGCACATAACGTACTGATCATCGGCCTGGGCCTGACAGCGGTCGATGTATTGCTCGAACTTGCGGCGAAATGGCCGAATGCGCATTTCACCGCTATATCGCGCCATGGCATGTTGCCGGAAGTGCATCAATTTAGCGCCTCGACGCCGTATGAAGACAGCGCCGAACTGATCGAGACCATGCGCGACGCGCCGGATATCCGTACCTGGATGCATCTGGTGCGCGAGGCGATAGCGCATAGCGACGATTGGCGCAGCGTCATCGACAGCCTGCGTCCGCATACCTCGTCGCTGTGGCAGCTGTTGTCCCGTGCCGACCGTGCGCGCTTTCTGCGTCATTCGCGCTGGATGTGGGAACGTGCGCGTCATCGCATGGCGCCGCAAGTCGCCAAATCCATCGAGGCCCTGGAACAGCAAGGACGGCTGCAGCGCCTGCGCGGCCACATGCATGACGTCGTACTCACGGATCGTGGTTTGCAGATGACCTTCGTGCCCAAAGGCGACACGTCGGAACGCACGTTCGAAGCAGACCTGATCATTCAGAGCACCGGCCTGGAAACCGACGTGCGCCGCACGCAACACACCTTGTTGCAGCAACTGATGACCAACGGCCATATTCGTTCCGACCCCTTCGGCCTGGGTGTCGATGCCGCTCCGGATGGTCGGCTGCTGCATAACAGCAGCGCATGGCCACGACTCTTCGCCATCGGCAGCATGCTGCGCGGCACGCTGTGGGAATCCACTGCCATGCCGGAGATCCGCCAGCAAGCGCGGCAGCTCGCCGATCACCTTCTGGCCGACTGATCTCGTCCAAACGACGGGGTGCATGCGAGAATCGCAGGCACCATGAGCCTTCCGCAGCTTCTCACCTTGCTCGCCATGCTGTTGCACGTGGCGGGCATCATCGCCGCGATGCATGCGGTGATGAACACGCGCACGCCGCAAGGTGCGTTCGCGTGGGCGCTCGGACTGACACTGCTGCCCTACGTCACGCTAGTGCCCTATTTCTATCTTGGACGCAGCCATTTCTCCGGCTACGTCACCTTGCATCGGGCGCACCAGCAGCGGCTTTCGCAGGCTTCGATGCGCGACAACGACATTGGCGTACCGGAGCCGTGCATACAATACGCAGCGCTGGCCCACATGCTGGGCAACCACTTCCACGCCGGACAGCAACTGCAATTGCTGATCGATGGCGACGCCACGTTCGAGGCAATCTTCAGCGCCATCGCTCAAGCCGAGCGCTGCGTACTGATTCAATTTTTCATTTTTCACGACGACCGCCTTGGTCGCCGCATGCAACAAGCGCTACTGGAACGCGCGGCGGCCGGCGTGCAGGTGTTCGTGCTGTTCGATGGCATCGGCAGCCATGCGCTACCCAAGCATTACGTGGAAACCTTGCGCGCCGGCGGTGTAGCGATCTTTCCCTTCGCCACGCAACGTCGCAGCAATCGCTTCCAGCTGAACTTTCGCAATCACCGCAAGATCGTGGTGGTTGATGGCTGCCTTGGCTTTTTGGGCGGACTCAATGTCGGCGACGAATACCTCGGCCTGAAACCGCCGTTGACGCCGTGGCGCGACACGCACTTGCAAATGAGCGGTCCTGCGGTGATCGATCTGCAACGCAGCTTCGCCGTGGATTGGCACTGGGTCACCGGCGAGATGCCGCCGATGCTGCCGCCGCAACCCGAGCAAGGCGATGCCTACACGTTGATCGCCGCGACCGGGCCGGCCGATCCGCAGGAATCCTGCTCGCTGTTCTTTACCGTCGCGATCAACGCCGCGCGCCGGCGATTGTGGTTGACCACGCCCTACTTCGTGCCGGATCAGGCCGTGATGTCAGCCTTGCGTTTGGCGGTGATGCGCGGCGTGGACGTGCGCGTGCTGATTCCATCGCGCCCCGATCATCGCACCGTGTTCCTCGCCTCGACCCTGCATGCCCACGACGCCATCGATGCAGGCATCCGCATCTACCGCTACCAACCAGGGTTTGTGCACGAGAAAGTGATCTTGGTCGACGACGACGCGGCCAGCGTCGGCAGCATGAATCTGGACAATCGCTCGTTCCGGCTCAACTTCGAGATCGGCGCCTTGAACGTGGATCGCGCCTTCGCCGCAGACGTCGAGCGCATGCTGATCGAGGATTTCAGCCGGGCCGTGGAAGTGACCCGCGACGAATATCGCAAGGCGCCTTACCTGCGCCGTTTGGCCATGCATGTAGCACGACTGTTCGACCCGATTCTCTAATCGCCGCGCAAGAGGCGTCGCCAGTCGCCGCCGAGCACGATCCAGCCCAGGCCGGCACCCACCATCGAACCCACCAGTTCCCAGAACACGCGCAGGCCGATGTTGTCCGGATCGTGCACTTCGGCCAGTTTGACCTTGAGCAACTGGACGGACTCGATGCCACCCGCATAGTTGAAGTACATGAGGTCCCACATATCGCCGCTGCCCGTCAGCAACACGGCCACCAGAAAAGCGATGCTGAGCTGCCGCATCGGGCTCCAGCCCTGCTGGCGGCCGACCAGGCGCAGAATGAGGTAGAGCACAAACGCCACGACCGCGCTGATGGCGCCCGCTTCCAGGCCACCCACCAGTCCATAGCCCATCCACGATTGGTCGTAATGCATCGTTGTGCCGTCCTCGGATTGATCGCTTGCATTATGCCGTTCATTGGCTGTGGAATCTTGCGATGGCTCCTTACCGCGAATCGCCTTCATGCATAACCATGCCGCTCTGATCCTTGTCGACGTACAGCCGGATTTCATGCCGGGCGGCGCGCTAGCCTGTCATGAGGGCGACGCCATCGTGCCCGGCATCGACCGCTTGCTGCGCCGTCGTCTGTTCAAGCAGACGGTGGCGACGCAGGACTGGCATCCGCGCGGGCATATCTCGTTCGCCAGCATGCATGCCGGCACCAACCCGTTCCAGCCGATCCAGCTTTACGGTCATCCCCAAACGCTCTGGCCGGATCACTGCGTGCAGAACACCGCCGGCGCGGCCTTGCACCCGGATATCGACTGGTCGCCCGTGGACCTGATCCTGCGCAAAGGCAACGACCCCGATGTCGACTCTTACAGCGGTTTTCGCGAAAACCATGGCCCCGACGGCACACGCCCCAGCACGGGACTGGCCGGATGGTTGCGCGAGCGCGGCGTAAGCGAGGTATATGTGGCCGGCCTGGCCAGGGACGTGTGCGTGTTGTGGACCGTGCAGGATGCCCTATCGCTGGGTTTTCGTGCGCACGTCCTGTGGGACCTCACGCGCCCGGTCACGCCCGATAGCGATGCGGATACGCGCGCAGCACTGGCGTCTGCCGGTATCGGCATCGTCGAATCCGCCTCGGCGCTTGCCTAGGCGTCGTCCTCGCCGGCCACCGTCACATGCGCGTTGTCGTCCGCATCGATCCACACGTCAACACTGATCGGGCGGCAACACACCTGGCAATCCTCGATATAAGCCTGATCGCCCGCCGACGCGTCGATCAGAAGTTCGATGCGTTCGCCGCAATAAGGGCAATGGAGGGTGTGCGGAGCGAGCATGGCGTCAGTGTAGATCGAACGGTCAAGCGCCCGCGCGTGCCGAGAGCTGTTCAACCGCCGCCGGAATATCGGCCGGCGATGCCACGGTGAGCATGCGTGGCGCATCCGCTTCGCCCAAACCGTTCTCCAGTTCGTGCTCCCACGTCACGTGATAAGGCATGTGCACGCCCCATCCGCCCAGGCGAATAACCGGTTCGATATCCGAACGCAGCGAATTGCCCACCATCGCAAACTGAGCCGGTTCCAACGCAAACTCGGCCAGCACCCGGCGATAGGTCGCGGCGTCTTTCTCCGACACGATCTCGATGCGATGAAACAGGTCCGCCATACCCGATTGCGCGACTTTCTTTTCCTGATGGAACAGATCGCCCTTGGTGATCAGCACCACCGCGTGCCGTTCGGCCACCGCCGCTACGGCCTCACGAACACCCGGCAACAATTCCACCGGATGCTGCAATACATGCTTACCGATATCCACCAGCTGATGGATATCGGTCGCCGAGATGCAGCCCTCGGTAATCGCGATGGCCGTTTCCACCATCGACAAGGTCATGCCCTTTGCGCCGTAACCGAATAGTTTGAGGTTGCGCCGCTCGGTGGCGAGCATGCCAGCCTGCACATGTTCATCGGTGACGTCGACGTAGCGGCCGATGATCGCGGCGAACTGCGTGCTGGCTTCGCGGTAATAACCCTCGCTGTGCCACAGCGTGTCGTCGCCGTCGAAGCCAATAAGCTTAAGCATGAAACACACGTCCTTTCCGGAGGGATCAAGCTTACCTCCCCCATCGCCCATGAGGACAGGTTCCAAGGCCTGGGCGCTACAATCCTCCCGTAACGCTGAAAGGGAAACATGCGGATGACCGGGAAGCGAATTTTTTCACTGCAGCGACGACCACGCGTCGTGCAGATCGGCGGACGCCCGTTCGTATCCGAAGGCGTACGCGAACGCCTCTGGGACGACTTCTACCATCGTGCACTCACCATGACCTGGCCAACGTTCTTCGGTCTGGCCAGCAGCGTATTCCTGATGATCAACGCCGTATTTGCGATGATCTACCAGATCGATCCCCACGGCATTGCCAACCAATATCCGAAAGGCTTGGCCGGCGCGTTTTTCTTCAGCGTGGAAACGCTCGCGACGGTGGGTTACGGCGACATGCATCCGGAATCCATCTACACGCACATCGTGGCGACGACGGAAATCATTATCGGCATGGGCAACATCGCCGTCGTCACCGGCCTGATCTTCGCGCGCTTCTCGCGTCCGCGCGCCAAGATCATTTTCGGCAAGCACCCGGTGGTTCGCATGATCGACGGCAAACAGACGCTGATGATGCGCGCGGCCAATATGCGCCTGAACCTTATCGCGCAGGCTTCGGCGCAACTGCACCTGGTACGCATGCACGCCACCCCCGAGGGGTTTCAGATACGGCGCATCGAAGACATGAAACTGGTGCGCGACCAGCATCCCATCTTCATGCTGAGCTGGAACGTCATGCACGTGATCGATGAAGACAGCCCGTTCTACGGCGCAACGCCTGAAAGCCTGGAGGCCGGTGAGGCTACCCTGCTGCTGACCATCGAAGGCGTGGACGAAACTACGTCGCAATCGATGATGGCCCGCCATCAATGGGGCATCAAGGACGTGCGCTGGAATCATCGCTACATCGACCTGGTGCGTCGCGACGAAAACGGCGTCAACGTCATCGACTATGCCGTCTTCGATGAAGTATTGCCGCTGGACGAAGAGGAACAGAAAGCGACGTAAGGCTTACGCCCCTACTCGCTTGCGCTCCGCATCGATATCGTACACAGGCCGTACTTCGATGCAGCCAGTCACCGCCCATGGGAACGACTGCGCAATACGCACCGCCTCATCCATGTTCGCTGCTTCGATCAGGTTGAAGCCGCCGAGGTATTCCCGCGTTTCCGCAAACGGACCGTCCACGATCGTTGTACGACTGTTGCGCACGCGTATCGTTTTCGTTGCAGCGGGTGGCTCCAGTTGCATGGAATCGAGCAAATGGCCTTCCGCACGCAATTCATCGGCGTGCTTGAAGCAGCCGTTCATCATCGTGTCGAACTGACCGGGCGGCAGCGCATCGAGCAGCGTATCGTCGTTATAAATCATGACCAGGAATTTCATGATGTTCTCGCTCAGACTGTTGGATGTTGCGGCAACCCGCACAGGGTAGGTCAATCCATGGGTATGAATCCACTGCCCAAGGTCATGACAACCCGTGCGATGATCGAGCATATGGCGGCATGAAAAGCCTGTGAACGCCCAGTCGTCGGATATTCGCGGAGATATCGCATGCGCAAACTCGTCCTAGCTCTTTGGCTTGCATGCTTGGGCATGCTCCCTTCTGCGGCTAGCGCGTTTGGAGCGAATACCCCGACCTTCGACATCCGTCCCGAACAAGCGGTGCTCGAACGCCTCATGCCGCGACAAGCTGCGCAGTTCGAGCTTGCCGCGATAGCCGCCGCGAACAGGCGCGAGCGCTTCCGCATCTCCAGCGCGAACGGACACATCAAGGTCGAGGGCAGCACGCCCAGTGCCCTGCTGTTTGGGGTGAATTGGTATCTGAAATACGTCGCTAATGTGCAGATCTCCCCGAACGGCGATCGGCTCGGTTCGGGCGCGTTTCCGCTGCCGGTGCGCACGATCGAGAAGGAAACCCCGTACACCTATCGCTATGCTTTGAACCAGAACGTAGACGGCTACACCGCGCCCTATTGGGATTGGCCGCGCTGGCAGCGGGAGATCGACGTGCTGGCCCTGTCAGGCATCAACGCGATGATCGTCGAACGCGGCATGGATACCGTGCTGTATCGAACCTTTCGCGATGTCGGCTACACCGATAGCGAGATTCGTCGTTGGATCACCCAGCCCGCCCACCAGAACTGGCAGCTGATGGGCAATTTGTGCTGCTTCAACGGTCCGATCAGCACGGCTTTGATGCAGAAGCGCGCGGTATCGGCACAACAGATCATCGCGCGTTTGCGCGAGCTGGGGATCACGCCGGTACTGCCGGGTTTCTACGGCATCGTGCCTGCCGATTTTCAAAAGAAATTTCCCCGCACTCATGTCGTGCCGCAAGGCGAGTGGGCCGGTTTCACTCGGCCGGGCTGGCTCGATCCGCGCGACCCGATGTTCGTCAAACTCGCCGCCGCGTTCTACAAACATCAGCGTGAACTGTTCGGCGATAGCCGTATCTACGATATGGAAGTGTTCCAGGAAGGCGGCGACTCCGGCGACGTGCCCATACCTGAAGCGGCGCGCGACGTACAGAACGCGTTGCTCGACGCGCATCCCGACGCACGCTGGATGATGCTCGCGTGGCAAGGCAACCCACGACAGGATCTGCTCGCCGGTGTCGATCGGCAGCATTTGCTGATCGTGGATATCGATCACGACCGCACGCCACGCGACAACCGCGAAAAAGATTTCCAGAACGCACCGTTCCTGTTCGGCGGCATCTGGGAATTCGGCGGCCGCACGACGCTGGGCGCCAACATCGACAACATCACCGCGCGGCTGCAGCGCCTGGGTCGCATCAACAGCAATATGGCCGGCACCGCCGTCTTTACCGAAGGCATGGATACCAACCCTTTCGCCTTCGATCTGTTTACCGAAATGGCCTGGCGTAGCGAACCCGTCAATACCATGCAATGGACAGCGGACTATGTACAGCGACGCTATGGCGCCACCGATGCCCACGCGTGGGCGGCGTGGCAGGTATTGTTGCGAACTGCCTACGACATCCGCATCGACGACGTAGTCTTCAACAGCGAACGCGATGCCGCGCAGGAATCCCTCTTCGATGCACAGCCCAGCCTCACGGTGAATCGCGCCTCCAACTGGTCGCCCGAAGCCATGCGCTACAGCGCTGAAGCATTCAAGCAGGCGCTGCCCGAGTTGCTGCAAGTGGCATCGCCATTGCGCAACGGTGAGACGTATCAATACGACCTAGTCGATGTCGCACGCCAGACGCTGGCTAACGAAAGCCGTTTGCTGTTGCCGCGCATCAAGGCCGCGTATGACAGCAAGGATCGTCCGCGTTTCGATACCCTGACGCAGCACTGGCTGCAACTGATGGATTTGCAGGACCAACTGCTTGCTACCAATCATTACTTTCTCATCGGTGCGTGGCTTGCGCACGTCCACCCTTGGGCAGCGACATCCGATGAGGGCAAGCGACTCGACTACGACGCACGCTCCATCCTCACCACATGGGGCGATCGCAAAGCCAGCGAAGGTGCCGACCTGCACGACTACGGCAATAAAGACTGGGCTGGCCTGACCCGCGATTACTATCGCCTGCGATGGCGGACTTATTTTCGTTCGCTCGACGATGCATTGCGCACAGGCGAACCACCCAAACCCATCGACTGGTTCGCACTGGGTGACGCCTGGAACCATGGGGCGCAACGTTATTCAGAGCAGCCCATTGGAGATGCTCACGCGATCGCGACACGCATCGAAGAGATCTTGCACGCGCCCCAGCGATAGCCCAGACGATTACACCGAGCGAGTCGCCTCCACCGGCGACACACGCGAGGCACGCCATGCCGGCTCAAAATTGCCTTTATGACGATCGGACCTTGGCGACGGGTTAGCGATCGCGGGGGTGAGGCGAACGGTCAGCGAAGCCCTAACGCAACACGCGCGGCGTTCCGAAAACGGCGACTCAGATCGAGCCGCGTACCGTCATGAAGGACCACTTCGGCGTGCCCCTGAAACAGAGTGTGCACTTCGCAGATGCGATCCATGTTCACCACGATGCTGCGATGAATGCGCAGAAAATGATTGGGATCCAGCGATTCGCACAGATGACGCAGGGTTTCGCGATGCAGGTACGTGTTGCCGCCAACGTGGATGCGCACGTAATTGTCGTCGGCACGGATCCAGTCGATATCGGCCACCGGGATCACCATACTTTTCTCGGCGGCCTGCACACTGATGCGCTTGGCATAGCTCCTGCCGTTTTCGCCCGACACAGAGTGGCGATCGGCATGCAAGCCACGCCAGTGCTTTCGAACTCTTTCCATCGCCTGGTCGAAGCGCGCCTGGTCGACGGGTTTCAACACATAGTCGATGGCGTTGGCATCGAAGGCTTCCAGCGCGTGCTCCGCGAATGCGGTGGTGAATACCACCATCGGAAATGGCTCGGGCGTTAGACCGTCGCGCAATAAGGTGAAGCCATCGCCACCCGGCATTTGGATATCGAGAAACAACAAATCGGGCGACAACGCGCCGATGGCCTGCATCACCTCCTGAATGTTTCCGCATTCACCGACCACTTCAACATCCGGATGCGAGACGAGTGCCTGCCGCACCGCGACGCGGGCGAGAATCTCATCGTCCACCAATAGCGCACGGATTTTCGATGCCGTCATGGATGGCTCTCGACATACGGCAGGCGCAACTCCACACGTGTACCGCCGCCCAATCGGCGCGAAAGATCCATCGCAGCAGCGTCGCCGAACATGGCCCGCAACCGGGCGCGCGTATTGCTGAGGCCAACACCTTCCACGGGGCCCGTATCCGGCAGGCCAAGACCATCGTCTTCCACGCGCAAATGCAGTTCGCCGTCGATACGTCGTGCAACGATATGCAACTCGCCGCCGTCCGTCCTGGCCAGCAGGCCGTGACGCAATGCATTCTCCACCAAGGGTTGCAAAATCAGGCTGGGCACCATGGCATTTTCCGTATCGCCCATATCCAAATGGGTAACGAGGCGATCCTGAAAACGCACCTTCTGAATGCCCAGGTAGGATTCGAGAAATTGCATCTCGCGGGACAAGGGCACTTGCTGGGCGTGGCGTTCCTCGAGCGTCAACCGAAGGAAGTCGCTAAGGCGCGCGATCATCAGTTTCGCCTGCGGCGGATCAGCAAGCACCAGCGCCGAAATGGCATTGAGCGTGTTGAATAGGAAATGCGGCTGCAATTGCATGCGCAATACTTGCAGCTGCGATTGCGCAAGCTTGGTTTCAAGCTGCGCGTTGCGCAGCCGTTCGTCTTTCAACGAATTGCGCGAAGCAAGTCCGCGCAGCACGACCAGCATCAACCAATAAGTAAGCAGTGCAAGATGGAACTTATAGATCGCTTCGTCGTGAAGCAGATCCGTGAATGTATAAATATTGCCTTTTGGATTGGGCCCGCACCACCAAAAATACAGCGACAACATCACCGCACTCTGCAGAACGGCAATACCAAGGCTCGACGGGACATGCACCATCCAGAACCGACGCCAATCCTCAGCACCCAATCGCCCAAGCCAACTGACCAACGGCGTCAACAACATCCAAAGTTAGAAATCGATCAGGTTCCACGACAACGCGCGCATCCAGGAAGCCGGATGCCCTTCGCTGATCGAACCCAGCACTGTCGTCGCGGCGTAAGAGAACGCGAGCATGGTCCAAAAGCCGAACGCCAGACTCGCTATTTTCAGTTTATTTGCGCGAGCCAGTTCGGTCATGCCTCTCTCGTCTCTTCGTTATCCGTCATGTCGACGAAGCCTCGAATGACATTCGTGTACGTGTAGACGTAGTGTGCGGACTGGACTTCTTGTTGGGAAGTGTCATTTTCCGCCAACGCGTTATGAGAACGTGCAGCACGTTCGAAGCTTGTAGCGGCTTGACCGCTTGCCCCGTAGATCCAACCGCTTACCCCTGGCCAGCGACGTTCATCACAAAGTGCATGCCAGTTTTGCGCATCTGACTCACCCTTGGCGCACCTCATCTTCTAACGACAGGAATGCGCCATGGCTATCTTCGCTTATCGTCGCTCGTTGTTTGGCGCCATCGCCGCCGCCGCATTGTTGACGTTTGCCGTTTTTCATCCCCAGGCCATCGATGTGCACGCGCAGGATGCGATGGCCGACGAAACGCAGCCGACCGAGGCAGGCGTGATGGCGGTCGACAATCATTGGAGCATCGCCGAATTGACCGGCGATACCGATTATTTGAACCAGATGCTGCTTCCCGAATATCGCTCGGTGAACACCGACGGCACCGCACATCCCAAGGACGCGATCGTCGCCGGTGCTGCGAAGCGCAAGGGCACCGATCCGGCGAAGGCCAAGCTCCAATTCGCCACCTATCAAAAGGAACATCCGTACGGCAGCGCCGTGGTGATTCAAGGCAACACGGCAGTGGTGTCGTTTTACGATCCGACCCTCGGCCCGCAAAAAGGAATCAAGTCGTCCGATATTTTCGTCTACGTCGACGGACATTGGCACGCGATGTATTCGCAGCACACCGGACTGCGTGGATGATCGGTCAATTCGACTGACCGAGCGCCGCCGCGGCGTTCCTCGGCGGCCTGCCGGAGCGGAGCACGGCACGGGATTGAAGTTTTCGCCTCCTCGGCCGATACCCTCCGTGGGCCTTGCTGTACAAGGGCTCGCGGTGAATTCAGGGCCGTCATCACCAGGACGGCCGTTGCCCGGAGACCTGCATGATCAGCACTCGGCCAAATCTCGTCTATCTCAAAACTGCCTGGGCGGC
>JAATFF010000165.1 GCA_015655335.1 Lysobacterales bacterium
CGATCCGCAGGTGCTGGCGCAGGAATTCGTCTGGCATCTTGCGCGCGCCGGCGTGGATGTCGCCGGCGGACCCGAGCCCGCCGAAGTGATCGTCGCGCTGCGCGATCGCGTGCACACGCTGAAGGAAATGGCTGAGCGCGCGAAGATCTGGTACGGCCCGATCACCGAATGGGACGACAAAGCCGTCGCCAAACATCTGAAAAACGATAGCGCCGTGCAGGTTTTACAGGCTGCGCGAGAGCTGATTGTCGGCTGCGAATGGAAGCCGGAGCCGATCCATCAGGTGATCGAACAGATTGCGGCAAAACTCGAACTGGGCATGGGCAAGATCGCTCAACCATTGCGTGTGGCGATGACCGGTACTCAGGTGTCGCCATCGATCGACCACACCATTTACCTCACCGGTCGCGAGACGGCGCTCAAACGCATCGATGACGCCATTGCATTGGCAACACGTTGACCGCCGCGGGCCCGTTCTGCATTTGAAGTAGAGCGGGAATAGGGTTTCGACTTTCGTCACCCTTCTATGCGCGTCTTGGACGTACCCTAAGGCGCTGGAGCGGAAGCTCGCAGCATCACCGCTACAACGAGGCGCGAATGGACGAACTGCTGGCCAAGGCGACCCAAGGCGTCGATCCTGATGCTCCCGGCGCATCCTTTCACATCTTCCTCAATTTGATGAACATGGTCCCGTGGGGCGCGTTGTTGTGGTGGAACGTAGCCTTCGTGGTGGTGGGCGCGCTGCTCGGCTGGTGGCGTGGCCGGACGATGAAGGGCATCGTGTGGGCGCTGGTATTGGGCCCGATTGGCTGGATTATCATGGTGCTCACCCCCAAATTAGTGAAACCGCCGCCGTTGCCACGCTGAGGGTTGACGACGGGGTGTATGATCAAAAACCGAGGTGAAATCGTTGAGCAACAGTCCTTCCGTCAAAGTGCACGCCCACCATCATCACGACGGCCCCAAGGAATTCGTGGCTGCGGTGGAGCAAGCGAGCGAAGCGCGCGGCCTGCGCTTGACCCCGCTGCGCAAGGAAGTGCTGGAATTGATTGCCGCCGCCGGCAAACCGGTCAAGGCCTACGATCTGCTCGATCATTTGCGCGAGCGCCACGGAAACGCCGCGCCGCCTACGGTTTATCGCGCGCTGGATTTTCTGCTGGAACACGGTTTCATCCATAAGCTGGAATCGATTAACGCCTTCGTTTCCTGCCATCACCCGGCCGAAGCTCATCAAGTACCTTTCCTGATCTGCGATGTTTGTTCCAGCGCGCAGGAAGTGTGCGACGAACGCGTCGCGGAATTGATCGAAGCGCAGGCAAAGACTTTCGGCTTCCGTCCTCAGGCGCAAACATTGGAAGTGCACGGCGTCTGCAAGGAATGCCGTAAGGCTTGAGATCTGCGATGGCGTCCATCAGGGCGTCATGGCATTGATTTTTGTTTTTCGATCCCGTTGCAGCTGTGCAGCGTCGATGAGCGCATGGGTCAAGCGATATGCAGCGCATACACGTGGAACAGGCCAGTCTTTGGCCGCATTGTCGTGCGCAGGCTTCACGAAGCCGGGTGACATGCGGACGAATTCGCGAGAGCTAGCCTTATTCCCAATTGGCTTGGGTTGCTTGCGCGAAAAGGCGTGATGTTATATTGTATCAAAACAATGCCGGCCCCACCGGCTAACCCGCACGGTGTAGTCCCACCATGGATTCCACGCCAACGCCGCACACATCCCGCTGGTGGAACGTCGCCGATCGCGTGGGTGCGGCCGCTTCGTTCCTCTGCGCGATCCACTGCGCTTTGCTTCCTTTCGTGCTGGCCATTCTTCCGTTGCTAGGCCTGAGCTTTCTAGCCGACCATGCATTCGAGCGCGGTTTCGTGCTTTGCGCGAGCACGCTGGCTTTGGTGGCCCTGGTCAACGGTTATCGCCGCCATCGCCGGTCGCTTCCGCTGCGCCTCGCGCTGCCGGGTCTTGCTCTGCTGGTCATGGGCGTTACGTTTGCCGAGAACTACTCGATTGCTCTGCACAGCGTGTTGGTGACGTGCGGCGGTTTACTGGTCGCCAGCGCGCACTTCGTGAACCTTCGGCTCGATCGCCTGCATGGTCATGTGCATGGTGCGCATTGTGCGCACTGAATCTGCTGCGTACGCAGTGATTGTGTAACGGCCACGCCGCTTTCTAGCATTGTCGAATGAGCCACGTGCACAGCCACGCTTGCGAGCATCACGATCATTCCCCGGCAACGGGGACGATGGGTCGCGAGCGGAAGCTTCTGGTCGCTTTCGTGCTAACGGCCGCCATGATGCTGGCCGAAGTCGTGGGCGGATGGTGGTCCGGCTCGCTGGCGTTGCTGGCCGATGCCGGTCATATGCTGGTGGATGCGCTGGCGCTCATGCTTGCCCTGTTAGCGGCGCGCATGGCCATGCGTCCCGCCGATGCGCGACGTACTTACGGTTACGGCCGCATGGAAGTGCTTGCCGGTTTTGTCAACGCGCTAACGCAATTCGTGCTGGTCGGCTTTATTGCCTACGAGGCTATCGAGCGTCTCTTCAAGCCGGTCGCGATTCTTTCCGGCGTCATGCTTGGCGTAGCCCTTGTCGGTCTGATGGTGAATGTTGTTGTGTTGCGCACTCTGCATGGGCATGCACATGACGATGTGAATCTTGGTGCGGCGAGCCTGCACGTGCTGGGCGATCTGATGGGCTCCATCGGCGCCGTGCTCGCTGCGTTGGCGGTGCGCTGGATGGGCTGGAACTGGGCAGACCCGGTCTTGTCGCTTCTGGTATCGCTGTTGATACTGGGTAGTGCGTGGCAGCTGCTGCGCCGATCCACGCACATCCTGCTCGAAGGCGTGCCTGAGGGCATGGATCCGCACGAAGTCGAAGTCGTGTTGCGGGGCGCCGACGCATCGATTCGGGACGTGCACCATCTGCATGTCTGGCAACTTGCCTCTGGCTCACGCATGGCCACGCTTCATCTGGAGCTGCATGACCAGGGCGACGGCGCACGTGCCCTAGCGGCGGTAAACCGCACCTTGATGGAACGCTTTGGTATCCGGCACGCCACCGTGCAGATCGACCCGGGCGACTGCCCCGACGAAGGCCCGGGCTGCGGCGCCCGCCATCATCACTGACCGGACCCCGGTGCTTGCGCTTTGGCGGCCCGCTGCTAGGATGATTAGCCGTTCTCAAGCATTACGAATCAAGGAGTTTCCTATGGGTAAGGGCGATCGCAAAACCCGCCGCGGCAAGACCTACCGTGGCAGCTATGGCAATACCCGCGCGCATTCCGCGCAGCCCGCCGTGGCCGCCGCCAAGCCGACCGTGACCAAATCGGCAGTCGTCAAGAAAGCCGCTCCGAAAAAGAAATCGGCCTGAGCCAAGCCGCTCGGTGAGATAAAAGCCCCCGCCAGTCGTAATGCTGTTCACTTAAGCATTGCATCGTAGC
>JAATFF010000160.1 GCA_015655335.1 Lysobacterales bacterium
CCGCGTCGCGGCTCTCGGGCTGCTTCGATGCAAGGCTTTCGCTGATGAAAAGCCGCGCAAACTCCTGCGTCACCACGAATGCCCGATGTGGCTCGGAGTCGGAATAGCTGATCGTGATCAAATTACCGCGTGTGGTTTGCACCGTGGTACGCGCGCGAATCCCCTCGATGAGGCGATCTCGCTGGATCGGCGTCGGATGCGTGGTCATCCAGCCGCCGGTCACCAGAATCTGATCGAGCACTTTACGGCTGAAAATAACGTCGTGCGCGATGCCTGCGCGATTGGTATTGGCCGTCGGCGAGGCCGCGCCTTCCATCAGCGGCGTAATGATGCTGCTTTCCTGCGCCAGGATGGTGGTTGAGGCTTCGTATTTTTTTGGCCAGACCAGGCCGACCACCAAGGCCGCAATGGCGATCGCCGCAAAAGCGACGCCCAAGGCCATACGTCGCCGCCGCGCCTCGCTCACCAGCGCAGGCAGCAAGCCGCCTAAAGGTGCAAGTTCTCCGCCCATGACTTTCCCCCTTACCTCATTCCCTAAAGAAAACACTCCAAAACGCTAGGCGCGTGATCAGAACGCGCGTTGTGGCACCGTAATCACATCTCCCGGCTGTACTGGATAGTTGTTCGCGAGATCGCCTTTCTGCAGGATCTTGTCCAAATGCACGGCGTACGACGTGACGCTTCCGGCATCGCCTTTGCGATACAGCTCCGTGCGGTCGGACGCGGCAAATTCGGTGATGCCGCCGGCCGCCAGCACCGCGTCGAGCACGGTCATGCCTTGGCGGTAAGGAATGGAGATCGGGCTGCGTACCGCGCCGGTGACGCGCACGCGCGACAGATACTCGTTACTGCGCAGTGCGATGAGGATGACCGCCACTTGCGGGTCCCGGACATAGGGCTGCAGTTTGTCTTTGATCGCGGTGGACACCTCATCGGGCGTCTTTCCGCCGGCGACCACGTCGCCGATCAGGGGGACGGTAATCATGCCATCTGGCCGTACCGGGACGCTCACACTGAGGTCCGGGTTATGCCAGACGGTGATTTGTAACTGGTCATCCACACCGATGTGATAGGTAGTAACTGCCTGCAGGTCAGCATCGGGCTTCGGCGGTGCGCCGGAGCCGCCTGTCGTGGCACACGCGGCAAGCAACAACGACAGACACAGTGCGAGAGAACGACTAAGGTTCTTCATGGCGATCCCGGCCAATGATCAAAATGTGAACTGGATCTCATTATATGCTCTTGACAAACGCTCAAAGCAATAGGTGGAATCACAAAAAAAGATGCCGATACTTTTGAAAACCCAGGACTCTGGCATGCTTTTTGACGGGTCAAGGCCGGTCTGAGCGGGGTCTTGCCGGTCGGCCAACGTATGGATCTAGGCTCTCCGCCCTTCCCCAAGCACTTGCCGGGAACCCGATGGATCTGCTCGAGAAGTTGATTTATCCGATCTACCAGGCGGCCATTTTCGCTATCGCCGGCTTTTACTTTTTATACCGGCAACGCTATCGGCCCGGCCTTGCGTTGCTGGCGTTCGGGGCGGCCTGGCTATGGCTGTGTGCCACCCCCGCCATGGCCGTCCGCTTGCGTGAATCGCTGGAGCGCCGCTATCCAGCACGGGAAGCCTCCACCTATTCCAAGGTCGACGCGATTGTGATTCTGGGCGGCGGAGTATTGGCGCAATCAGCCTTGGACTCCGATGCGGACGATCCCTATGGCCCGGCCACGCGCATCGGTTTCGGCCTGCAGCTATTTCGCGACGCGCGCGCCGACGTGGTGCTACTTTCCGGCGGCGACCAGGCTCAGCCGATGGCGGAAGGACTTCGCCGGCAACGCGTGCCCGCTGATGCATTGCAGACCGAAAGCACGAGTACCAGTACGCACGAGAACGCGGCGTTCTCGGCCGTCATGCTCAAACGCGAAAAGCGGTTGCGCATCTTGTTGGTAACGTCCGGCTTTCACATGCCACGCGCGGCGGCTGCATTCACGAAACAGGGACTTGAGGTGATCCCCGCCCCTGCCTACGATCCCGTTTATCCATCCTGGGAAGCCCATCCCTGGTGGCCGAAGCGGGCGGCGCTACAACTGAGCGGCCGCTGCCTGCGTGAATATGTCGGCATGTGGTGGTATCGGATACGCGGCTGGGCCTGAGCGTTCCAGATGCACCGTTGCTGACCACGGCAGCTCCAATCTGGCTAACATCGCAATGTTGCTTCCAGGAACGACGGCGATGCCTAATGATCATCAGACACCCGTCGTTGAAGTTCATGATTTACGTACGGCTTTAAGTGTCCCCGCCACAGTAGGTTTATTCGCCGGAGTGACTGGGGAACTCGGTAACCGTGGCATGTCGCTACCTCACTCCATTAGCCGCTCGAGCCAAAAGAGACAGCGGGAGTTTGCCGCTGGGCGATATTGCGCTTCACGCGCGCTGCAGTGCGCAGGCCATGACGTAGATGTCGAACTACCCATCGGTGCAGATAATTTACCCAGCTGGCCATCAGGATGGACTGGAAGTATCAGTCACTGCACATCCATAACGATAGCCGTCGCCGGTCAAACTTCATCGCATTCTTCGCTCGGGGTGGATGTCGAAGCATGCATGGACATGCAAGTGGCGAAGAATATCCAGTCTGAAATAGGACTGCTTAGCGAAATCGCCCTCTTTCAGGACCTATCTCCGCACCACGCTCTCACTTTGCTGTTTTCCGCCAAAGAAGCACTCTATAAAGCGCTCTATCCATTGGTGCGACAGTTCTTCGATTTCAAAGCTGTGCAAGCCATTCATCTCACTGAAAGCACGCTTACGCTAAGACTCTGCATGAACTTAGGAGAACAATGGCCAAATGGCAGCGATCTTATCGTGACATATGCCTTGTTTCCCGATCACGTCTTTACGATGTTGTGCCTTTGACAATCAACGCTGCGCAGCTGTCACCAAGTCGGAGAACGTCGATGCGTGGCTTCCGACGTCTAGCCGACCTAAATCTCAGCGCCAAATGTTTCCCTGACCTATTTCAAGCATGGACGGACGTCCCTCTGGATTGTGACCGCCCACGTCATAAGGACTGCCCCAGCCGAGCCTCAAGTAAGGGTCGAAACGTCCGACTGACGTGAACGCGTTGGCCGCCACGCAGTACAAGATCGAATTCGCCGTGCGATGCGGGCTCCAAATGCAGAACGCTATCAATGTTGACGACGGTAGAGCGATGAACGCGAACGAAGCGGCGCGGATCGAGCCGTCCGATGAGTTCGCCGAGCGCGGCCCGATGGATGATGCGTTCGTCGCCAACGTGAAGAGCAACATATACGCCCGCACTTTCAATGCAGTCGATGGAGTCGACACGGATCAGGTTGGTCTTGTCCCGTTCGCGTATGACGATGCGATCGAGAAATGTGCTGTCCAGGCGACGTCCATCCAGAAGCGTGAGCATGCTTTGGCCGAATTCGCGTACGCTCTCATCATCAAGACGCGCTTTCGCACGGGAAAAAGCCGCCTCCATGCGCTCGTCGCCGTATGGTTTGAGAACATAGTCGATGGCAGCCGATTCAAAGGCGCGCACAGCGTGTTGATCGAAGGCGGTCACGAACACCGTCACGGGCATTCGCTCGATGCCGATCGTATCGATCACGCCGAGGCCATCGAGTCCCGGCATTTGAACGTCGAGGAAAACGACGTCCGGCTGCTTCTGCAAGATCGCCTCGACCGCATCGAGCCCGTTCTCAACCTCCATGATGTCGCGGACGTCGGGATCGTTATCCATCAATTCCCGAAGGCGCTGACGCGCCGGCTGCTCGTCATCCACGATAAGAATCCGATAAGCATGTTTTTCACTCATCGCTATGCGCCTCTGTCGCGCCAGTCGGGATCGAGACACGAACACGTGTGCCGCCGCCTTCGCGCGGATTGATCCGGAGACCTGCGCCCTGTGTGGGATGGAGCATGGCAATGCGCTCGCGAGTAACGCCAAGCCCCAATCCAACCCGATCTTCCGTCCATTCGTCACCGAGTCCGACGCCATCGTCTTCGACGGTGATATACAAAACGAGGTCGTCAATCGTTGCCTGCACCCACACGGTGCCTCCACCGGGTCGCGGAGATAAACCGTGGCGTATCGCGTTCTCCACCAGCGGTTGCAGGATAAGGCTTGGCACCATCACGTCGCGAGCGGATTCGGAAACCTCGATGACGACATGCAAGCTATCGCCAAAACGGGTCTTCTGGATGGCGAGGTAGTGGCCAAGAAAGTCGAGCTCTTCGTTGAGGCGCACCTGCTGCCGACGCCCGGACTCCAAGGAGAGACGCAACAGATCGCCCAGCTGTTCGATCATGCCGCGAGCAAGCTTCGGCTGATTGACGACCAGGGAAGAAATGGTATTCAACGCGTTGAACAGGAAGTGCGGATCCAACTGCATGCGAAGCGCATTCAAACGAGCTTCGGAAAAACTGCGTTCCAGCCGTTCGAGCCTTAGCTGTGAAGCAAGATAATGCTGACTGTATTGCACCGCTTGCCAGCCACCGACCACGAGCAGATAGACCAGCAGATCCCAGAGAAACCCGCCCTTCGCGGCCTCGAGCAGAGGGCCGAAGCCGACGACGTCGGACCATGGCAACACGCCAACTATCGCTTGAAGCATTGCACTTACGTAGCTGTAAATGAGCGTAGTCGGAAGTCCAATGGCGATATGGACAGCGAGACGCGTTCCCGGCTTATTCACCGCAATGGGTAGCCGCCGGTCAATCGCGATAATCATCGGGACAAGCAGGCCCCATGCCCACCAATCGGCCAACGATGAGCGCAACACGGACGACCATGCCGCTGCCGAGGCAAAACGCGGCATCGCAAAAACGACACCCACAGTCGTCCAGGCGGCGAAAGAAATAAGTACCAGACGCAGCCTGGAATACGAGCTGTTTTCTACACGCCGGGGATTGTTCCAAACAGGGTGCACTATCGTTCTCACCATCTCGCCGACCATCTCATGTCATCCTACATGGGCTACATCCATGGGGCCCACCCTAGGCGACTAACTGTTACCGAAAGGTCGATTCATGCCGCCCCGGGATTTGACGAGTAGGTAATAGCGACGATGCGCCAACCGTCGGTGGTCTTGACCAGCTGCCATGTCTCATAGCCTCGGTTCTCGACCTTGCCGTCAATGACGAAGTCAAAGTGAAAATAGACCGAGGCGACTGCGCCGTCGCTCATGATCTGAATATTCTTATGTTGCGGATCGAGCGCTGACTTTGTGCGCGACACAAAGGCCGCAAAATCCTGATAACTGCTGACACGGACTTTCGTCACCGCGGGATTCTTGGCCTTCATGGCGGCGAAACCCTTGTCGGACAACACGGTCACCCATGTGCTTCCATGGTCGAGAAATAGCGCAGAAACGCCGTTGCTGTCATGCGTGGTGACCGCGTGGTGAAAGGTATCCATGACGTGCTGGATATCTGCCACGTCCTGGGGTGCCGTCGCCATGGCACCATCGGATCGATCCGATGCCGCGACGCTGCCACCGATCATCAGAAGGACGATCCCGATAAAAGTGAATTTTTTCACGACTGCCTCATTCGATTAGTTGTGTTTTGAGACGGATCTCCGCACGAAGCGCTCATGGCGGCACCATGTGCCGACCGGGCAATGCGAGAACCGCGCCATCACGCCCAGACCAGCGCGTTGGGCACGGCTACCAAGCGAGCAAAGGCGCGTGGCAGCGCAGTAAAAATACGTGTTGCGCGGTAGACCGGGAGCGCAAATGTCACCAACTGGACGGGGAGAATGCTGAAACGGTCAAAGCGAGGGACCAAGCGCGCGGCGGATATGACCTATCGCTTTTGAAGGTTAAGGGGCCATGTTCGGTATCGATACGGGAAAATCGAATAGACACGCGCATCTACCGTCTCAGCACACGCCGAGTCCGCCTTGCATCATCCTGCGAGACGTTTGTGGACCACGCCGCTAGGGTGCACGCACTTATCCTTCGGTAGATGGACATGCAAAATCGATTCATCCCTTCGATCGTCACGCTCAGCCTGCTCGGCATCGCATCGGCCTTCGCCTCACCGGTGACACCGACACACATTCCGTTGGTTGCTGACGTCTGGCAAGCAAGTGGCAACGCGACGTTCATAGCGCGAGAAGCATTCCCGTACGGCATCCTTCAAGTGACCTCGCAGAGCGAGGCTGGATTTGTCGCGTTGAAAGACAAATCATTCGACAACGGCACCATCGAATTTGACATGAAGCCCGTTGGCGAAGACATGCCAGGTATTCGCTTTCGCCAAAAAGACGGTGATACGGCCGACATGCTTTACGTCCGCGTGAGTCCCGACTGCCCCGCATCCCAGGACTGCTTGCAGTATGTGCCGATTATCAAAGGCCGTGTGCTCTGGGACGTCTATCACCAGTACCAGGCAGCGGCTCCTTTTCGCGAAAACGAATGGAATCACATCCGACTCGTCATTTCCGGCAAGCGCATGAATGTCTTCGTCAACGGACGAACGGAACCCTCTCTGCGCGTCGCGCATCTGGAAGGCGATGCAAGCACCGGAACCATCGCGTTTGAAGGACCGGCTTTCTACGCCAACCTCACACTTGCGCCGGGAGTGATCGATGGCCTCGATCCCAAACCAGCGCCGGACCCTGCTGCCGGCGATCATCGCTATCTCGTTCATTGGCAAGGAACCGATCCCGTGTCACTGGGCGCGATGGATCAGCCCAACTTGTCGAACCTACCTCAATCCACATCGTGCTGGTCGCCGATAACCGCCGACTACGGCGGTCTCATCAACTTGAGCAGATTTCACGCGCCAACGCTCAAGAATCAGCCCCGACAGATGATTTGGCTTCGCACCACGGTGCAGTCAGATCGCGAGCAAGTTCGACATGTCGCGGTAGGCTGGCTGCGCGAGATATGGGTATTTGCCAACGGCAAACCCGTGTTTTCCGGCAAGAACCTTTACAACGTGAAAGGTGGCCGCAAAGCGCCGGATGGTCGGCTCTCATTGGAAAACGGCAGCTTCGATCTTTCGCTTCACAAAGGTGCGAACGAGATCGTCGTGGCCATCGATGGCAATACACCCGACATGCGTGGGCGTTATGGCTGGGGCTTCATCATGCGTATGGATCAAGCCGACGGCATGACAGAGAAATTTTGAGTTACCGCGCTTTCAGCAATGGCGAGAGGCGGTCGGTCGTACCTGCAATACGTTCGAGATGCGGATACTGCAACGTTCCCCGATAGGGGATAACGACGTCACGCGCGTTTCCGTCCATCGTCACGCGCAAAAGCAAGGGCTTCGTCACTGACATCTGCACGGAAGCCAACAACTTCTGTGTCGAAAAAGGTTGCCCATCGATGTCCACGACGTGTGCGCCGGGCGACAAGCCGGCTCGGAATGCTGGACCACTCCATGTCACTGATGCGATGTGGCCGTCGCTGTCGATTTGCAGGCCAATCGAATAGTTGAGATTACTTACTCCGGCCTCCTCTTCGTCCTGTCGAAAGGTTTCCGTGGGGACGTCGCTATATGTAAGCTTCCAGCCCGCTCGTGCCAAACCAGCCATCGCGTCGCCCGTATCGTGGCTGCGAAGATGCCGCTGTAGAAGCGCCGCCCAATCGTCCGGTGCGATGGTGTTCAACGCGTTGCAGACGTCCTCGAAGGTATACGTCTGTGTGGTCTGCCCGCTTCTTTCGGCATCGAAAAAGCTATGCGCAAAATCGTCCAGGCTACGTGAATCGTGGCTCAGCTCGCGCAGGCGAGCGTCTACATCGAGCCACAACAAAACACCTTCGGGGTAATAGTCCTCACGTCGTTGCCAGTCGCGCCACGGCACATGATGCCCCGCCATGTAAATGGCGTCGTTGGTGCTGTCTTGCAGGTTTTTCCAGGCGCGCCCTTCACGATGGGCGACGACAGCCGCATCCATCGCCAGTTTGTCCAACGTTTGCTGGGTGTCGCGTAGCCCCGCACGCGCCGCAAGGATGAGCCCCCAAAATTCGGTTTGTCCTTCATATACCCATAGCAACGATCCGCCGACCGGCTGGTTGAATGTGGGCGACCATAAATCAGCCGGCTCGTGCGAGCGGCCGTTCCACGCGTGCACGAATTCATGCGCGATCAGGTCGCGATTGTTGAGCTGCTGCGTTGGGTCGTCGACGTAAGCGGCGGGAAGATTGTTCTCCCCTTCCTCCAGATGCTCTGTGCCGCCACCCGGCGAAAGGACATCGCTCAACGTGACGATGGCGTCGTAGTGGCGATATGGCGGAGTACCGAACGTTTTCAGCGTCTGCGCGACAAGCGCTTGCATGTGCGCGATTTCGGTAGGCGTCATGGCAAGATCGTTGGCGCTGTCGGCCAACAGATCCAGCGCCACGGGCTTCGCTTCGCGATCGTTGAGCAAGATTCGACGCGTGTAGCGGCCGGCGTATACCGGAGCGTCCACCAGCTGTTCGAGCGTGACTGGTTGAAAGCGCAACGTTCGATTGTCGATCCGCTCGAATGTCAAGGAAGTGAACGGCGTCAGTGCCTCAGGCAGCGCCAGCGTGGCCGCAATCGGTAAATCTCGTACGTACCATCCCGCCGGATAGAGCAGCACGCGCTGCCACGGCAGCTCGACCATATCCGGACGCAGTAGATGTGCGTTGGACGCCGCAAGAAATTGGAAGTCCAACGTGATCGTGCGCGCGCCCTTTGGCACGTCGATATGGAAGACATACATGTCGACGGGATCGCGTGTCCAATCCACATGCACACCATCGACGTACACCATCAGACCCGCGAGATCGGCGATCGATGCCGTTGGAGCATGACTCGCTGTCTCCCAATGCGGATATAACAGCACCGTGTCGCCCGCCTGTTGAACAGGCATGGTCTCGTGAACGGAAAAGACCTGATGCTCGGTGTCGACGGCCTTGACGTCCAATCCAATGGTGCCGTTATAAGCGCGATCCTGAGGAGCTGGCAGCGCGGGAGGTAACGGCTTCGCGACCGGACCGGAGCCCACTTGCGCAATGGCCGTGCACGTCGTGAACGCCAGCGCCGACACCAGCAAGCGCATACGCGACCGTAACGCGCGATGCTTATGGCAAGTCAAATCCCTACCCGCGCCGGTGATTGCATTTGCTTCCATATCCGCCATCTTTCCAGTCTTTTGGACAATATGTACAATCTAGACAATATGTCCAAAACGGTAGCGAAGCAAGGTCGCCGAAGCACCCCTATGCCAAAAGCCATGGTCAAAGCGAAAAAGTCCAAGCGCGCGGCATTGGCCCGCTTCTTTCCGATTGCGGACGCCGTGGCCGCTCTGTTTAGGCCACACGTCGAAGTGGTCGTGCATGACCTGGCGACGAACGCGATTGCCTATATCGCCAACGCCTTCTCCAAACGAAAAGTCGGCGACTCCTCAGCCGGCGACAGGTTCGATGATTCCACGCTGGAAAAGGATGTCATCGGCCCTTACCGAAAGGTCAATCGCGACGGACACAACCTGCGCTCGATTACTGCAGTGCTTCGCGATGACGCGGGACAGCCGGTCGCCATGATGTGTATCAACTTCGATGTGTCCGCACTCGAGCGCATTGGTGAACAAGTGGCTTCGCTCGCGTTCCTGCCTGGATCGCTGGAACCTCACGCACCTTTTTTCCACGACAACTGGCGTCAAGCCCTCGAACGCGCCATCGGCGGTTTCGAAGCGCGGGCTGGCATCACCATTGCTTCGATGGACTCCGACATGCGCCGAGCGCTTATCGGGGAGTTGGATGCCGCAGGATTGTTGAGCGTCCGCAATGCTCCAACCATCGTGGCCGAGCGCTTAAGCATGTCTCGCGCCGGACTGTACGGTTATTTGAAGCAAATTCGCGAGAATTGACCTTACTCAGCGTGATGGATGGTCGCCGACACGGCGAGTAGACCGTACACCTTCAGCCAGGAAACTGATATATCGTGTGGCAGGCTCTGTAACAGCACTTTATGAAGGGTTTTCTTTCCGCCCCATTTATTGCGTCACAACACGACTGCAAAAATTCCACCCCAATTTCGCCCTTCCTCGACCTCTCCCCAACCAACGTCATGCCTAGTATCTGTCAACGCCAGACAGGTGCCGATTCATGAGCCATGACGCCATTTCCACATCACATCGACGTATTGTTCAGGACATATCGCTAGGCACGGCAAGCATCGCGATCGGGTTTACGCACTGCCCCGCGGATATCGCCGGACGCGGTCAACCCTGAGAGGTATCCGCACTCGACATCGCCATGCCCGATCAGGCCCCCTCATCGAAGAAGAAACAACCTTCATTGCCCGCCCTTGCATTGGCGGCGACCGGCGTCGTCTTCGGTGATATTGCGACCAGCCCGCTGTATTCACTGCAACAAGCCTTCGGCGAACAAGGCGTACAGCCCACGAGCGAAAATGTACTGGGACTGTTGTCGCTTTGTCTGTACGCGTTGCTGTTGGTGGTGACTTGCAAATACGTGCTGGTCGTCATGCGTGCCGACAACCATGGTGAAGGCGGCATGATGGCACTTGGCGCTCTTGCCCGCGGCGCCACGCGTGGGCGCGGTAAGTGGGCCTGGCTGACGATCATGCTGGGCCTCGCTGGTGCGGCGTTATTTTTTGGCGACAGTGTGATCACGCCGGCCATCTCGGTGATGTCGGCCGTGGAAGGTTTGCAACTGGCCACGTCTTCCTTCAAACCGTGGGTCCTTCCAATTTCCGCCGGCATCCTGATCGGACTGTTTGTATTGCAGCGACGCGGCAGTTCCTTGTTGGGCCATTGGTTCGGTCCGATCATGGCGCTATGGCTGCTGGTGATCGCGGCGTTGGGAATTGCCGCCATCACGCATCATCCTGCGGTATTTGCCGCCGTCGACCCGCGGCATGCTGTGCTGTACATGGCCCACAATGGCTTCAAGGGGTTTGCTTCTCTAGGCGCCGTCGTGCTGGTTCTTACAGGAGCTGAAGCGCTTTACGCCGACATCGGCCATTTCGGCACCGCTCCCATCCGCATGGCGTGGCTGGGCTTGGCGCTACCTTGCCTGCTACTGAATTACTTTGGTCAGGGTGCACTTCTGCTGATGCAACGCGATGCGAGCAGCGAGCCATTCTATCGTCTGGTGCCCCATGTACTGCTCTATCCGATGATCGCGTTGGCAACGTGTGCCACGGTCATTGCCTCGCAAGCCGTCGTATCCGGTACTTTTTCGATGGTGCGCCAGGGCATCCAACTGGGCTATCTGCCACGCGCTCGCGTGCTTCACACATCCAAAGAGATGGAAGGCCAGGTGTATCTGCCGGCAGTCAACCTGATGCTGTTCGTGGCGGTGATGGCCGCTGTGCTGGGCTTTCGCTCATCGCAACGACTCAGCGGCGCTTATGGCATCGCCGTTAGCGGCACCATGCTGCTGACCACGATACTTGTGCTGGTGGTAGCGCGGCGCGAATGGAAATGGGGCATCGTCAAACTGGTGAGCTTCGGTGGGCTCTTCGGCATCATCGACAGTGCTTTCTTTTCCGCCAATATGCTGAAACTGCGCGAAGGAGGCTGGTTTCCACTATTGCTGGGAGCGCTTGCGTTGTTCGTCATGACGACGTGGCGTCGGGGCCGCCAGTTGCTGCTTCAGCGCATTCATGCAGAGGGCGCGAAGCTCGATGAGCTGATCGCGGAAACCCGGCGCGATCCGCCCTTGCGGGCGGAGGGCACGGCAGTTTTTCTGACCGCAAGTCGCGACTGGGCGCCGCACGCCTTGGTGCAAAACCTTCGGCATAACCAGGTATTACATCAACGCAACGTTCTCCTTCATGTCGACGTCGACGTTGATACGTCGCGCGTCAATGCCGATGTACGCAGCGATATCGAGGATCTTGGCGATGGCTTTTACTGGATCCGTTTTCGCTTCGGGTTCAACGAACACATCGATGTACCTGCACGCCTGGAGTTGCTCGATGTCGAACCCGGGTTGAAGGCTCAAGACATAACGTATTTTGTCGGTCGAGACAAAGTGACCGCGGCGACAGACAAGGACCACATGCAGTGGTGGCGCAAGGCATTTTTTGTCTACATGGAGCGCAACGCCATGCCCGCCGTCCTGTACTACGGCATGCCAGCACATCGCCTCGTCGAAATCGGAACCAAGATCGATCTATGAGTGATGACGATGAACGTTCACGGCACGGTGAAGCATTCCGTTGACGAAAGCTGCGCATTTTCTTCAAGGCCATACCATGACCATGCGGCAGGAGCGTCTCCACGCGCCGAACTCGTACGCGCGCAGCACCACTTAGCGTGATGACGGAGGGAGCAACGATTCCCTCCGCCTCGAGCCACGATCTGGATGATGCCCTTCCGGGAAATCATCCAGATCATTGGCAGCTACCGATCATTAACGCCGGTTGATGACGAAGTCTGCGCGGCATCCTCGGTTGACCCAGATGCCATTGTGCTGCACACCCCAGCTTCTGCCCTGTTGGCAACTTGCGCTGGAAAGTTGGTTGGCTACGCGAACGTCGTCGCCGCGCTGAATATTCACCGGGCACAGCCGATAATTGCTACTGCTGCTTTCGCAGCGAATCCGCTGTGGCTGACGTCCACCGCCACCGCCACCCCAGCCACCACGAGCGGGCGCGAATTGGCCGCGGCAACCTCCATTTACCCAGATGCCGTTTCGATCGAAGCCCCAGGTCTTGCCACGAATGCAAGCTGCCTTGGAGGATTGCTGCACGAGTATCGCGTCACGCCAGGACACCTGGCAGCGCGCGAAACGATTGTCGTTGCTGGCACAGTACGTACCGCCTCCCTGGGCGTATACCGGCGGCGCGACGATCGTCAACGCAAAACCGGCGATCGCACTCACCATCGCGTACAACAAAACCTTGTGTAGGGTATTCATGACGCGCTCCTTTTGAAAAACGACGCATACGACATCGTTGGCAACATCGGCGAGCGGTGTGAGCCGTCGCCGGCATGCCGAGTTTAATCTGGAAGCGCGATCTTGGTGGTTATGTGGACGATAAGGTCCGCGACTTTTCAAGTCGGCCACCGATTGACTGGTGGCCGTTCGCCGGGCCGGTCATTGCCCCTGGATCACATCGGCGGCACCGTTCCGTCAAGGCCCACCGCCACGATGGCAGCGTGCCTGGAGTCGTCGGGCTTCATCGCGACGAAAACGTGAGCACCCTTGGCAATCGCCATCCGATCGGCAGGTTTGAAAGTCACCGCCGGCACGTTGGCCGGAACAACGATCGCCTTTTCTCCCGACCCGTAGTCCACCACGATCGTACGGTTTGTGCCGCCGGAGGATGTCTTTACGGTTCCATTGGTCATGGCCGACGATCCAGCTGGCTCGTTATGCGTCGTATCTGCCTTGATGGTTCCGCTGGTCATCGCCGACCCGGTGATGGCATCGTTTTGAGGCGTCATCCCCGCATGTGCACCCGGCGCGGGCAGATCCCAAGCGTAGTCGCCCAACCCCGAACCCTTCATGGCAGCGGGAAATACCACCACCTCAAGTGCCTGAAAACTGCTCCCATGAAGGGCATTGGCGGTACCAATGAACGCACCCGGCTGGACGTTATCCAGGCTACTGGGCACTACACCTGTAATGCGTGTATCGGGGGTTAGATCGATCGTTTGCAAGCCGGCGTCGGTTTGCACCGTAAAACCTGTTGCTGTCACATCCGTGATGATTCCACGGATATGCGCCCTTTGATCGGCTGCCATGGTCGACGCGGTTGCCGCCGTCGCCACGACAGCTGCGGCAAGTAGGAATGGACGAATACGAAGCGAGGGGAATTTCATGATGTGGCCTTTTGCTGGGAGGGGGATTGCCGGAACAACACGACGTCCTAGTCATTCGTTGCAACCTTCTCCGTCGTTACTCGTTCCGCGAGCAACTGTGTTCGACGCCCGCGTTCAACCCTTATGGCAAATAGCGGCACTCATCTCTTGAGGGATTGCCTTTCCTAACAATGCAAGGTTTTTCATGGCGCGGCTAACGACAAACCTGATGACGATCTTGCGGATGGACGAGTACAACGTGGTGAGTCGCCCTGCTCCGCGGCTCTCAATGCCACGGGACATGCCGAGGTGGGTCCATCATTGGCTGTGGCTCGGTATGTGGTGGACGCTGGTAGGTCTTGCAGCAAGCCCCGTCGGCGATAAGATTTGGAATCCAGGCAAGCCCTATCACGACAGTCTTTTATTGCTCTTTGTCGTGCCCGCGATAGGTTGGCTATGGAAAGGCCGCGGCGAATTTTTCCGGCGCGCGATGCAAACCGTCGAAGGGCCGATATTGCTGATTTTTCTCGGATGGGCCGCCGTGTCGGTGGCGTGGTCCAACTATGGCCATTTCGGCGATGCCGCCATCGTTGTTGCCTACATAGGGTTATTCGTCTTGACGTGGAGCACGTTCACGGCGCGCGACCCGCAAGCATTGCAGCGTTTACTGTTCTGGTCCGCCGTTGGCCTGGCGCTAAGTGCGTTGCTGTCGATAGCAACCTTTCCGTGGCGCAGCTTGAACGCCGCCATAAGCTGGCAAGTTCAAGGCCGACTCATTGCCTTTGGCTCGTTGAACAATCCCAATCTCGCAGCCTTTGCGTACGGCGCGGCGATAACCTGGTTGATGCAGACGTCCGTCCGGGAACATCGACTGAAATGGCTGCAGTTTGCAGCCACCGGTGTGATGGCCGTGTTTGTGGTGCTGACCTATAGTCGCGCGGCGTGGCTGGCGATTCTGGTAGCTCACGGCTGCATGCTTTTCGTTGTGCATCCGTGGAAAACCAAACAACGCATTCTAGCGTTGCTTGGCGTAGCCGCTTTAGCCATCGCGCTAGGGGGCTGGCGCTACATGGAACAGCGCGGCTTGTCGTACCGCCCCCAGATATTCGTAGAAGCAGCACACCTGATTTGGCTGCATCCCTGGACTGGCCTTGGCATGGGCAGCCGATACACGATCGACATTGCCGGCATCGAGTGGACACACAGCCACAATGCATTGACTCATACAGCGATCTTGCTCGGTATACCCGCTGCCTTGTTATGGGTGTGGCTGTGGTTGATGGTCGGCTGGCGTTCCTGGACGTTTCGTCACATGACAACCGGCCGGTGCCTGTTCGCGCTATGGATCTACGCCACCGTCGCATTTCAATTCGATGCCCCCGATCTGCTGCAAAAGCCTAGCGTCGAATGGCTGCTCGGCTGGTTGCCCGTCGCGATCGGTATGGGTCTGGCGTGGCGTGCTCGCGAGAGCCAAGGCTGAGATCACGCGCAAGGTATCCAGTAACGGAACGCGGCTCTAAAAGGCACCATTTAGGCAAGCATCACCGTTAAGCATGGGATACCGCGCTCCGCAAGTTGGCTTTCCCGACAACTGTCGCAACAAGGTCGTTGCCAATGGTCAGGCTTTGGTCGGCAATCGCAGCCACGCTGGCCCGGTGCGACACGACAACCAGGATCGTCTGCGGAAGGCGGTGCTTCAGCGCTGAAAGAACCACGATCTCCGAGGCGGCGTCGAGTGCACTGGTCGCTTCATCCAGCAATGCCAGAAACGGCTTGCGCAGGATGACCTGAGCCAGCAACAGCCGCTGCAATTCGCCTCCGGACAACCGGCTCGAAGAACTGTGCAGCGTGGTATCGAGCCCGTGATGCGATTCCGCCAACCGCTTGTCGAGACCGACATCTATCAACGCCAGGCGCAACATGTCATCGGTGGCCTCGGGTGCAGCCCATAGCAAACACTCTCGTACGGAGTGTTGCCAAGGCCGCACATTCTGACTGACGTAGGCGCCATGGCGTACAAGCTTGCGGTATTCATCGAATCCGATGCGGTGCGTGCCAACGCGCGCTTCGAAAGCTTCGGGCCTCATCATGCCGCCAAGCACGTCGATCAAGCTACTTTTGCCGATGCCGGATTCGCCAGAAACCAGGGTCAATTCACCCAGTGCCAAAACCAGGTCGCTGATATCCAGACCGAGGCCCGGCGGCTTGAATCGCATCCTTTCTATATGCAGTACCCCACCCGAAGTGGCGGTATGCGATGACGTGGCAGGCAAGCTCGCAGAATCCAGGTTCATGTACCGCTGCCACAGTTCAAATGCTGGAGCGGCCGAACGCAATTGCTGGAAGTTTTGCCGGGTCGAAGCCAGATAAGGCAACAAGCGTCCCAGCAGCAAACACACCGCGATGAGCGACGCCTGATCGATGCCGTGCCAGTGATGGGCGAGCACGAAGATGGCACCGATACCCGTCGCGACCAACAGTTCGAGCATAAGGCGCCCATTTGCCACAAGCTCCAGCTGACGCCGATAGCCGTAACCCAACCGAGCAGCGATGGTGCCGTAACTGGCTTTTTCCGCGTCCTCGCGCTCGAACGAACGAACATGGCGCAAGCGTCGCGGAAAATCTTCGCTATGCCAGAACATGCGTGTTATGTCGCCCACATACTGACGACTGACCAACGATTGCTCGCGACTATAAAAGCGCGAGGCAATCATCCAAAAGATCAGCACGATCGGCGCGCCTAACATGAGAATCGGCGATACCCAAAACGCAAACCCAAGCGTAATAACGCAAGTGACGCCAGCCACCAGCAACTGTTGCAGTGCACTGAAACCTTGAACGATGATTTCGACGTTATGCGTGAAAACGTTGGCAATCTCAGCCGATGTGGAGTCAGCCAGCGAAGCCAACGGTGCATCGATCAAGCGGGCGTGGACCATGCGCCGTAACCCCATGCCATAACGACCCACCAAACGCGCACCAAGACGCGCGGCCCGCCAGCGTAACAAAGCAAAAGCGGCGGTTGCGCCGGCGAAGGCGGTAGCCTGCATGTCGATGCCTCCATGCATATCGAACATACCGCCGCCGAATGGCAGCGTGTGCCCGGGTTGCACCAAGGGCACCAGAAACACCGCGGCGAGACTGCCGGCCAATGCTCCGCCCACGGACAACACCACATACACGACCATGTCGATCAGCTCGCGGCGCGTGAGTATGTACGCAAGCGAATGCAGCAGACCGTGTTTTCGATCATTCGTCATGACGACGTGCCCAACATCGTGGCCAGCGCGTTGCTGGTTGGCCGCATCGGCTGCGGTATCGATAACGCTGCATGACGCTTCAGAACGACGCCTCTCTCGTGGTGGAAACCACCATGCACGTGTGTGCAGCCGCCGCCGAAAAAGGTTGTCTCTGCGCTGTGCTCACCGAATTATGGAATCAGCCGAGGAGCTGCCTTAACGCTTCGACCGAGGCCTGAGGGTGGGTTCCGCGATGCAGTTGATAGGCACCCAAATGCGTCAACTGCTGCACGAAACGCTGCCAGCCAGGTTGTCTCGCAGCATAAGGCTGGTCGGCGGACAGCCGCGCCGCGATTTCGTCGTCAGGCACCACGCTTAACAAGGTCCTGGGATCATCAGCCAATTGACTGGAAACAAAGATTGCTCCGACCAGTTCAAGCGGCGCGGCCGCGAGCTGGCCACGCCCCTTCCGCAAATCGGACTCGAATTTCAAGACGCCGCTGCGACGACGGATAACGGGTGACTGACTGATCCATCGCCGAGTCTCATCGTCCTCCACAAAACGCAACGCATCGGCCTGCACGTGCAGGTAATTGGCAACGCCAGTGGCGAATAAGCTCTCAGGCTCCACGAAAACAGCATCTTCGGCGAGAAAATCAAAGCCATGTAACAGACTGTGCAAGGCCAGTGTCGATTTACCCGAGCCACTGGCACCCAGCAACAAGATGCCCCGCCCCTGCTTGCCGATACAGGCGCCGTGCAGCGGAACCAATCCAAGTCCGCGCGTCGCCAGCATAAACGTGGCGAACTCGATGAGCTCGTAGCGCAGATAGTAGGGATGGCTGAGCATGTCCTCCGAGGCGACGACCAAGGCCATGTGTCGCTCAGGCATCAGCACGGCGTAGTTGGACGCGTCCATCACGCCACAAATCAAGCCCGCGCCCGCCTGCGTTTGTACCGGCGGCGGTTCGACGACGCCAGGGTTGGCTTGTCGTGGCGATAGACGAAGCTCGACGCGGAATTCCGGCGCCGCGATCGGCAACTCGTGTGGCGGTAGGGCGCCATACGTGGACTCGACCAGCTGCAGCAGCACCTCACTGTTGCTCTCGAACCGGAAGCGGCCGCCCAGGATTTGCTTGCACGTGGAGAACGCACAAACAGATCGTTCGTTAAATGGATCGGCGCCGGCGTCTCGAACGCCGTAGCTCAAGTTATCGTCAAGGCCACTATCGTTGTTCAAAAGCTTCAGCTGAATGGAATGCACAACGCAGCGCCATATATATCGATATTGGTTGGCAGGTACGTGCTGCCATAGCTGGAAAAGGTTGCATCTGTTTAGCGAAAGGCCCCCATTATTTTTGCAACGCGAGGCAACCGAAGGCCTACCACGGGGCACTTACGTGCACGCAGCATTGATGTGCCGTGAAGCCGGAGCGCCGGCGCCGACACACGCAGGCTGCGGCTTATCCCCAAGGCTACGATTAAGGCTTCTTCGTGATGCTAAAGATTCAGGTTGGCCACTCCTACTTCCTCAGGTACGACCGGAAACAATGGGAGCGCGGCAAGCCTTATCCTCCCCTCGCCACGATCCAGATCGCTGCCCTCCTAAGGCAGATGGGGCACGAAGTAGCCCTCTTCGATGCGATGCTCGCCGAGGGCGTCGAGGACTATGACGTGTCTTTGCAGGATGCAAAGCCCGACGTGGTCGTCCTCTACGAGGACAACTTCAATTACCTGACCAAGATGTGCCTCAGCCGCATGCGCGAGGCCGCCTGCCAAATGATTGCCGAAGCGCGCGCCCGTGGCGCACGCGTGATCGTGGCGGGCTCGGATGCTTCCGATCATCCCGATGTATTTCTCGCAGCGGGTGCGCATGCCGTGTTGCTCGGCGAAGGTATTGCGGCCCTGTTCGAATTGATGGGACGACTGGAACAAGACCCGGACGCCGACACCCACGATTGGACATCCGGCATCGCCGGCGTCGCTACGCTGGTAAGCGGAGAAACGCGTTTGGTGCGAATCGGCGTGCAGCCGCCCGATCTGCGCCTGGTCGGCCATCCTGCATGGGATCTGGTCGATATCGAACGGTATCGACGCATGTGGCACGAACGGCATGGCTACTTCAGCCTCAATATGGCCGCATCGCGGGGCTGTCCCTTCCGTTGTAATTGGTGCGCCAAACCGATCTGGGGCAATCACTACAAACAACGTAGCGCCCAGGATGTGGCGGCGGAGATGACATACCTGAAGCAAACCTTCAAGCCGGATCACATCTGGATGGCGGATGACATCTTCGGTTTCCATGTCGATTGGGTGACGGAGTTCGCCGAGCACTTGAGTGCTACCGAGGGATCGATCCCATTCACTATCCAGACCCGCGCCGATTTGATCAGCGAACGCATGGCCACGGCGCTTGAACACGCCGGATGCGTCGAGGCCTGGATCGGGGCGGAAAGCGGCAGCCAACGCGTGCTCGATGCAATGACCAAAGGGACGAAAGTCGCCGAGTTGATCACCGCTCGCACACGGCTCGGCAGTCACGGCGTACGTGTGGGTTTCTTCATTCAGCTGGGTTACCTGGGCGAGGAGCTTGGCGACATTCTGGCGACCCGCGCGCTGGTGGCGCAGGCAGCCCCCGATGACATTGGCGTCAGCGTCTCTTATCCCCTGCCGGGCACCAAGTTCTATGAGAAGGTCAAAGCGCAGCTAGGCAAGAAAACGAATTGGCAGGATAGCGATGACCTCGCCATGATGTTTCGCGGTGCCTATACCTCCGATTTCTACCGCCGCGTACGCGACCTGCTGCATGAGCAAGTCACCCTTCAGCAATCGTCGGCGGCCGCACACATGCCGCATTACAACGACGCCTGCACGGCGCTCGAAGCGCAATGGAAGGCGTTGGTTGCCAGCGAACATGAGCACCGGAACGAAGACGCGACATCGCCGCACACCACTCCATCAACCCATGCCATGCCGCTGCATCATGTTGCCACCGCTCAAAATCGTTAAGACCGGCTTACGCCGCACCACCGAGGTCCTTGCCGCGGAACTGGCACTGGCGCAGCCGGGCGGCTCGATGCCTGCGTGGAACGAGCTGGAATGGAAATTGGCATCGGCCGTTGCCGCCACGCACGGGGTAGCGCCGTTGCTGTGCAAATGCTCCACCTGGCAAAACCCGGCATGGCGGACGTTTCTCGAAAGTCAGCGCGAACACGTCGAGCATCGCCACCGGCGCATTGAAGCGTTGCTAAAACGCATCGACGCCAGCGCTCGCGAAGCGGAAATAGCCATGGTCCCCCTGAAGGGTTCCGCCTTGCATGCGCTGGGACTTTATGCGCCGGGCGATCGTCCTATGGCCGACATCGATCTGTTGGTCCATGAGAACGATGTCGCGCCGGCGATCAAGCTTCTGCAGGATCTCGGCTATGTCGAATCATTTGTGCAGTGGAAGCATCGGGTCTTCAAGCCCGCGAAGGGCGAACCCGTTGCGGGGCTGGGCGAGCACCGCGACACGCCGATCAATATTGAGCTGCACACGCGCATCCAGGAGCGGCTACCGATCGCTACGGTGGATATCACCGACCGAATCTATCCGCGAGAACCCCAGCCCGGCTTGAATCCCTATCCATCCAATGGCGCGCTGATGAGCCATCTGCTGCTGCATGCAGCAGGCAACATGTGCGGCCGCAGCCTGCGCTTGCTGCACGTAAACGACATTTCGCTCTTGGCGACGCGGATGGTCGCGAGCGATTGGAACGTCTTGTGGAATGAGCACGCTGCTGACCATCCCTGGTGGGCACTCCCGCCGCTGCGCCTGGTTGAACGCTACTACAAGAATGCAGTACCGCGTCCGGTGCTCGCGCGACTCGAACGCGACTGCCCTGCGCTGCTGCGGATGATCTCGCATCGCCAGACGCTGACGCAGGTTTCATGTTCGGAACTTTGGCTGCACGCACTCGCGGGTATCGAATGGTCCCGCTCGCTGCGCGAGGTTGCACGCTACATTGGAAATCGCGTGAAGCCCACCGACGAAGCGATCAAGGAACGCGCCGATATGGTGCGGACCCAGTTTTGGCTTCAGGGGCAAAACTGGGTCACGTCGTCGCATCGGCATCGCATTCTGACGTGGCTCACACAGCCGGTGCCGCGGATGGATACGTTGTACGCAGTACGCGCCGCCCTGGAGCACTTTGCCCCCGGGGTTAATTCAAACGATTCCTTCCGTCAGTGGCCGGTTCAAGCCGCACACAACTGACGGTACAACGTTTCGAACGCTCGAGCGGTGTAGTCGGCGTCCTCCACTATCGCGCGATGCTGCGCCTTTTCGGCGAGTCGAAGACGTAACGCCTCATCCGCCAAGACACGCTGGATGGCATTCGCCAGCCCTGCATAGTCTCCGACCGGTACCGCCGAGGCAGCCGATGGCGACCATTCTGCGATATGCCCCACCGCCGTGCCGATGGTCGGCACGCCTACCAACGCGGCTTCGAGCATGACCAGCGGCCCTGCTTCGTGCAGCGAGGACATCACCAGCACATCGGCTGACGCCATGATCGGACGCAACTCGCGCTGTGTCTTGAATCCTAGAAACCGAACGTACCGCTCCAATCCAAGCTGTTGGACTAGCCCATCCATCTCGCCCTGCAAGGTGTCGCAACCGACGACATCCATCTCAAATTCCAGCCCCGCCCTCGCCAAAACGGCGAGCGCCCGCAAAAGCGTTGGCTGATCCTTCACGCGATTGAGGCTGGCGACGTGGATCAGCCGCGCTAGGTTTGCACTGCGACGACGCGGAGCAAGCGGCGGCCATGTGCCGAGGTCGACACCTAGTGGTACACGTTGCGCCTTGAGACCGAGTCTCCGCAGCGATTCGATAATGGGCTCGCTCGCCGCGGTGATGGCGTTCGCACGACGCAGCACCACAGCTTCGCGCAGCCGCCCTTTCCACTTGCGTCGTCCGCCATAGCCGATCTCGTGCAGCGCGACGAGTTCGCCACCGGCGATATGCACCAGGCTCGGCAGGCGCAGCGACGTCGCTGCCGCGACAGCGATCAAACTGCACGAGCCCGAGAAGATGGCCTGTACCACATCGAACGGTGCGCGACGATGTTCGGCGCGAATCGCCGCGATGGCGCGCAGGCGCGGCCATCCATCGCCGATATTGTGAATGGTGGCGCCGACGAGATTCCACTGATCCGCCGTCGCTTCCTGCCGCAAGGCGAACACGTGAATGTCGTGCGTTCGCGCCAATCGCTCGATCAGCGCCAACAACACCGGGATTACCCGAAATTCGCCCGTGCGATCGACACCCCCAGGTACTACCAGCGCCAGCTTCATCGCGCTCTCCAGCGTCGATCGTGAAGCACCTGCGTATAGGCTTCCGCCCACTTGCGACCCACCGCCGCAAATGACAACGCAGCATCGAAATGAGCGCGTACGCGTTCCGGCGACGGCCGGTTTGTGGCACTGCATACCAGCGCTTCGGCCAATCGCGCCGCGTTGCCGGTAGGCCACAAATGGCCGATATAACCACCGGTAAGCGCACGGAACGAGGGAATATCCGTGACTACCGGTGTTACACCGCAAGCCAACGCTTCCAGCACGGCATAACCGCAGCTTTCGGAGAGACTGCCGGAGACGAACAGATCTGCAGCGCGCATCAGTGGCTCGATACGCGCATGCTCCACCTTGCCCAGCAGATGCACGCGCCCGGCGAGTTGCGGGTAGCGTTCGATGCGCCGCTGCACGTCATGAAGCAACGGCGCATTGCCGAACGCGCACCACAGCTGCAAGCCGGGTAATCGCAACGCGGCCTCAGCCACGCCATCGAGCACGGTCAGAGGGTCTTTACCGGGATTGAGATGCCCAACCCACAGCACGCAGGGATCGCCATAAAGACCGGTTTCGGCGCGCGCGCAGGCACGGCTGCCCATGGTGAAGCGACTGCTGGATTCTGGAATCGCAAACAGCCGCGCCTGCGAATCAAATAAGCCTGCGTCGGTAAAAGGCTGCGCCAGTTCGGGCGCGGTGAACGCGACCCCCGAGGCCGCGGTATACCAATGCCGCCACCGCGAACGCCGCCACCAGCGCGGCATACGGTCGGCATGATCCTGAAACACAACCGGTAGTCGTGGCAGGCATTGCGACACGATGAATGCATCTTCGGCAAACGCCAAACTATGCACATGCATGACGTCGGCTTTGATATCGCTGAGCAGTCGAGCAAAGGCGTTCGCTCGATTCGCTAACGCGTCGGTCCTGAGAAAGTAGTAATCGATCCCGTTACGTGTAACGCGCTCCGTACGGGCTGCCGCCTGGATCACCGATACCCGGGTTCCGGCGCTGGCTGCCGCTTCAGGTATGTCCACCAAGGAAGGCCACTGTTCGAAAACCTCGGTAGGCGTGCAACCTTCCGGTGCCGGCAGGAAGTTGATCTGTGCAACGTGCAAAGGCGGCATCGCGCTAGAGCCCGGAAACCTGTGGCATACGCAGACGCACCAGCCGGTTAGCCAGATTCAGCTCCCACGGTCGGTCGTATTTGCGATGGCGATAACGCCACGAGGCCATGGCGCTCAAGCTGCGCTTGGCCCAGGGTGGCGAGCGCAGATCTTGCGCGGTCGGATAGCGACAACGCAGAACGGTGACGAAGTCGCGGATGTGTTGGCGCAATTTATCGGTGAGCCAGGGCGCATCCGCATGGCAGGCGTAGTCGACCCAACGCTGCTGCGTCCACTCTTCCGGTGTTTTCGGAAACACCACCGGCTCGCCGTTGAGATCGAGGAGCGGTGTACCGACGTGTTTGCCGCGATCTTTTTCGTGCTTGCTGCTTTCAGGCAACGGCGTGTAGATGTAGACGATGATTTCGGACTTCGGATTGATCCGCTTCAGCTCACGAATGAATTCGAACGTATGCAACGTTTCTTCTTCCGTGTTCTGGGGCGGCGCGACCATGAAGGACAACTCGGGAATGACGCCGTTTCGCCGGCATAGTTCGGCGACTTCCAGCGTCTGATCCGGGCGCGTGCCCTTGCGGATCTCCTTGAGCATCTGGCCGCTGGGCGATTCGGCACCGATATAGGCCATTCGCAGTCGACTCTTGCGCACCAGTTTCCACGAACTTTCCGAAAGGTTTAGCAGCGCGTCCGAACGGGCATAGCACCACCATGGCATTTCAAGCTTGGCCATGACTTCAAGCAGCGGAATCATCTCTTCTTCGCGATCGAAGAAGTTGTGGTCGAAGAATTGGATCGAATCGGCACCGAGTTCGTATTTGAGATAGCTCAGATCGCGTTCCAATCGCGAGACCGCCGGCAATGCGGTCGTACCGCCGAACATCGCGGCTACGCCACAGAAGGTGCAGCGGAAACGACAGCCAATGGCCGCCTGGTGCGCAGCGGTGCGTCGACCGAGGAAGGTGCGCGCCAGATAACGTCGCGGATCACCGAGCTTGTCGTACGGCAGCACCAGTCCCGTATCGCCAAGTGTGAAGCGACGGTTAGGGTTGTGGACGATGGTATCGCCGTTCTTCCAGGATAGTCCGCCAATCTGCCCCAGTTTGGATTCGGTCTTGTTGCTCAACGCGGCGATCAGCTCGGGGAAACTTTCCTCGCCCTGCCCCCGGATTGCGTAATCCACATAGGGGGCCCCCAATGCCGTATCCGTATACAGCGTTGGGAAGTAACCGCCCCAGACAATCGGTAACGCCGGAAAACGCTCGCGTATCATTTTAGATACCGCAATGGAGGGCTCCATCTGCGGGCCGCCCATCACACTGATACCGACGGCATCAAACGTGTTTTGCTCGATCGCGCGGCACGTTTCGCCCATAAGATCGCGATCCACGTTACCGTCGATGATCTGGCTGCTGCCCGTGCGATCCAACGCCGCCGACAGATGTAGCAGGGACAACGGAAATCGCGCGCTGGAACGCGATGTGATGGTCGGATTGATCAGCAATGTGCGCGGCGAATGCGTCATGGCAAGACATCGAGAATAAGAAAAGAGTTCAACGCATGCGCCTTAACTGAAATACCAATGCAACCGGAACTTGCAGCGCCATCCGGTCGAAGCGCGCATCAACCGGAATGTCGGCGGGATCGAGCATGGGTTCCAATACCTGTTCTATCTGCAGTCCGAGTGCTGCACAGGTCGCATGCCAATGGCCGTACAGATGCTGCGTATGCTGGACGGCATAGCGTTGACCGCCGGCTTTGAAATCACGCACCCAGCCGAGCGCGTGACCAATGGGATGCACGTCGCTGCATAACACCACGCCGCCAGGTCGTGTTACCCGATGCAGCTCGGCAAGCGGTTGTTCCAGGTTTTCGAGATGTCCCACGACCAGGCCGCATATCGCCAAGTCCGCCCAGGCATCGGGGATCGGCAAAGACGTCAAGCTCCCTTGCGACAGTTCGATCTTTGCGCCGGCTCGATAGGTATGTAGTTCCGATTCCGCGCGATCCACCATCTCCGGCGAAAGATCCACGCCGCGCACACGCACGGCATATCGTTGCAGCGCGTGCACCATGTAACGTCCACTGCCACAACCGGCATCCAGCACCGCGTGATTTTTCAATTCTGCCGGCATCAGCTGGAGCATCGCGCGCTCTTCCGCCTGCATCACCGGATTGTGCGCGTACGCCGGATAACTGGACGCCCACAGTGCATAGGCGTGAGCGGGAGTGAGTATCGCCGGATGTGACATCAGTTGCACCGAGCCTCCATCGCCAGATCGCACGCTTGTTCCATCCGATCGTCGGCAAATTCGAAACCGGGTTCGAGCGCGATCAGTGCCGGTTCCGCTAGCGACTTGGCCAGCAACTTCGGCCTGCCATCCAGCGTCATTCGCACGGTCTCTACGCCGGCCACGGCAAACCATTCGGCGAAATCGGGATCGGCGATTTGAGGAACGCCGTCGCGCACCACGGCACGAATCTGGCTGCGCTCGATGCCCACCAGGCTACGTGTTTCATCGCCGCCGAGGTCTTCCACTATCACCAAGTCCGCATGTGCTCCTGGCGCCAGGCTGCCGCGTGTAGGCATGCACAAGATGCGGGCCGCTTGATGGGTGACGAGACCAGCGAGATCCCGAGGACTTAGCTCGTATTGACCGGCGACATCGCTCAGTTCCGCCAGTAGATCGCGAGCACCGCTGAGTCGCGAATCGCTGCCCAATGCAAGTTGTCCTACAGCGCTCAATCGCCGCGGATCCATGGATCGTCCCAGCAATGCGTGATTGCTGCCAGGACACCAAACGACCGCCGCGCCGCTTTCGATCACGCGATCGATATCTTGCTCACGCAAACCGACACCGTGAATCAGAACGCAATTGGGCGCGAGGCATCCCCATTGATCCAGTTGCGACAATTCATTTTGTGCTGTCGCATCGGTTCCCTCGGCCAGATGGATCAGCCAGGGCCGATCCGACGGCGTATTCGCAAAGCTCTGCTGCACAGGCGGACCATAACCGGGCCATCCCAACGCATAGCTCCAACCGTAGTCGCGCAGCAGCGCAACGGGAAAGTCCGGCGTATCGAACACGGGATGCCAGGGATCGTGATGCGCAACGCACGTTGTACCGGCTAGCAGGTTTTTCAGCGCTCCGTGCCGCATCCGTAGCGCCTTGGGCACCTTCAGCGCATCGATGACCGCCGGCTGTTCGAAGTGCGCTTGAAACGCAGCGATCCACGCATAGCTGTTTGGAAACGGTGCATGAGCCCGCAGTGGCGGCACGGCGTTGACGTGCAGGTGATCGTGCGCGTTGATCAGCCCCGGAAAAATCAAATGGTCGCGAAGATCGACCGTATATGCCCACGCGGCAAGCGATGCGCTGATCCGACCTGTTCGGATCGACAAAGGCGCATGCGAGACGCCGTCCGGCGTAATCGTCACCCCGTGGCACAAGCTAGCGTTCGTTCTTGCTGGCAGAACGTTCACGGGCTCAGCGCCGACGCATCACGATCAGGAAATGGTCGCCCATGTCGCGCAACACCGGCAGTGCGCCCAGGCGATCGTCAAGCCGACCCATGCGTTCGCACCAATCGCGGCGACGACGGTAGTAGTCGACCAGATAGGGTGGCGGCATGAACAGACTTAATGCCCGATAGCTTTCCAACGAAAAGTGATCGGAGAAAGCCCGATAGAATTCGCGCGGCAGATAGTAATAGGTCCAGATCGTGTGACGATTCATCCCCACCGCCGTGGCGCCGCGCGTCACACGCACGCTGGCACGCTTGAAGCGCCCACGCCGCGCGTAGTGACCGACTTCCCAGGGGCAGATTCGGCCGATGACCGAAAAAATCAGCTTGCCGCCTGGTTTGAGCAGGCGCGCGCATTCGGCGGCGACAGCACGGAGGTCCGGTGCACAATTCAATGGGCCGAAGTTGGAATAAATACCATCGAAGCGCGCATCGAGCTGATCGAGCTGCTGGATACCCAAATGCCTCGCCGTGACATGTGCTTGCATGTCTGCTGCGATGGCACGTGCTTGCGTGCGCTCAACCATCTGCGGCGACCAGTCGGTGGCGACGACTTGAAAACCCTGCTGCGCAAATTCGAGCGCATCGATGCCCGTACCGCATCCCAGGTCCAGCAGATGGCCGCGCGCGGGTACTTCGTGGTGAACGGTCTCCCACAAAGTGAGCCGCATGCGCTGGATCAGCTCGTTATTGCCCCGCGGCCCGTCATAATCGGCCGCTACGCTGTCGAAGGCACGCTGCGTTTCAAGCAGCTGTGCTTCGCCAAGGGAAGCGTTGCGCGGATGCCTGCGGCCGCCCTCAGAGGGCATTGCAGTATCTCCGGTTTCAAGCTTGATTTGCCCGTCCATATCCCTCTGCTTCACCGAAATGCACTTTTCGTCGATTCATTCAGTGAGTGCCGGTACGGGTCGTTTTGGTTGAATGACCGGGGCAACTAGCAGGAGCCCCGCTTCACAAGCGCCGATAGGCATTACGCGCCAAGGCCGCCGCGCCGCCGAGAAAAAGCCCGAAAAAGAGCGCCGCGCCCCAAATCAAAGCAGCATTGGGGGAGGCCTGTTTGGCCGGGACATAGACGGGCCACGGCTGCGAGGTGTCGTAGGTGTAGTTGGGGCTGAGGCGATTGAGAAGATCGCCTCTAGCCCCTTGCAAGATGCGGATAGCGTCGTCCTTGCTCGCCAGCAGCATGGTCGCGAGCGCCGCGTTCTCGACATGCTTGCTGTCTGCACCGTCCTTGCTTCCCGCCATGGCGATCTGTTGCAGTCGACCCCGATCGACCAGCGAGTTTTGCAATTCCGTCTGAACTTCATCCAAGCGTTCATGCGCCAACTTCAGTGGCAGCTCTTCGATACGCTGATGAATGGCCTGCAATTGGACAACCGTTGCGGAGGCCAATTGCATGGCCAGCTGCGAAGAGCGTGCCCTCATGCTTACCTTGATCAGGTTGGCGTAAGGATCGGGCTCCAGCTTCACACTCTTGCGGTAAAGCTGGGCTTCGGGTGCATCGACGGGAATGCCCACATTTTTCAGCACATCATTTTGAAACGCCACGGTCTGTAAACGCATGATGACGCGTTGAAACGGTTCGATTTTGGGATCTTGCCCCATGGGCGCCACCCCCACCTGCCCGACCTGTATCCAGGCGGTCGCCTCCCATTGCGGCTTGGCCGAACGCGAATAGATAAAGGCAGCAGCCAGCACGATCAAAAGCCCGAACGCGAACCATTTCCACTCGCGAACAAGGATCCGCCAGATATCGATCAAGTAAATGTCGTCTTGTTTCATGTTTGGACTCATTGGAAAGAATGCGAAGAGATCGATCGCAGGGAGCCCGTCACCGGATTTCCCGCGCCCGCATGGGCCGCACCGGTTGCGTTTCGATTGGGTAGAAGTGCCGCAAAAACCTGCATAAGAAGGCAAAGTCCGACAAAGCCGACGTTCGTCCATGTGAACGCCTGCGGCGCGAACGGCGACATCACGCATATGTAGGAAACGCGCAGGAATATCAGCAAAGGAAACAGCGAGGCCGCGGGGCGCACGCGTCGTACGCTCCATAGCAACAGGATGTACAACACCACGATCGCCGCTACCGCACCGATAGGCCCGAGTGCCAGAAGAAACGGCAAGAACTCCGTGCCCACGTTGATGTTCGGTGCATCGAGCGGAATACCCGTTCCAGCCGTCGCAATAGAGCCGCTCATGGGTATGATCTGGTTGATGAGAAAACTGGTATTGACGTAGTGCTTGGCCAGCAAGGCGCCGAAGTTATACGGGCCGGCACTGATATAAAGCAGCAGCCATTTGACGCCCTGCGGCGCAGCGCGATACATGGCGCCAAACGGCAAGGTGACGGAGTCCAGGGATCCCGATCGCAGGGTGCCAAGTATCGAAAAAATACTGCTTCCCGTCAGCGCGAGGAAAACAATGGTTTTCCATGGCAGCGGTCTCGCTTCATCGCGCCGAAACACGATCACCAGCGCGAACGAAAATAAAGACGCGAAGATCCGGTTTCTGTCGATAACCATGATCGGGAACACCACGCCGATGCCGACGAGCGTATTGCGAAGCCACTTGCGCCGGGCGCATAGAAGCCCAATCGGCGGAAGGGTCCAGCACATATCCGAGACATGCCGTATATGTTCGCGGCCACCCTCCATCGTGGCATAAGAAGATGGGTTGTCGATAAGCGGGATGGGAAACAGCGTCAGGTCGAGCAAGCAAAAAAGAATGACTACGGCGGCGAAAGCCAACGCGACAAACGCATCCCGGGTACCTACGTAGCGACGCGACCGAAACTGTGCGATCTCGGGCAACCGGATGCCCAGGACCCTGTCGGCCAACATGATGGTCACGGCCGTCACGGCAAGCAGGAAGATGCCTTCGAAATAGCCATTGGGAAGATCGTAGGTGAGCATCGTGATCCCGCAGGTCAGCAGGATCGGCAAGCCTAGATAGCTCGAGGGAAAGCGCAGCAGCTGTTTCACATCTGCTCCAAGAACGGATGTGAAGAAGAAAGCCTGAGCCTAGACACCAGGATCAGCGAGAGATACGCCACCATGTGAAGCGCAACCGACCATATCCGACGCTGCAAGAATGAAATCTTGGCACTGATGAAATGTGCCTGCGCCTTGATCAACGTTCTATCGGTCCCTTCGAACAGGTTGGCCCTGCGTAACGCGACATACCGCGATTCGGTAAGGTTAACGATGCGGGTTGCCGTGTGCCGCGTCTTGCTCAGGTTCGCTCCGTGGAGGCGATACGCACAGACGCTGACATCGATGAAACCCAGCGCATCGCAGGCCGCAAGGCGGAGGAAAAAGTCCCAATCATCGATGCGCAGACCCTCACTCCAGCGATCGACGGTATCGAGTGCGTTCTTCCTGATGAGGGCAACCGGACCGCCGATGGCCCACTGGCTGATCACCGCACGGCGGATGCCCTCGTCGGAGCTATAGAGACGCTTGTCGGCGCCGTGAAGATCGCACATGCCGCTGTCGTACATTTTCTTTCCGTTCTGATCGACAACGATCGAATCGCCGATAACGGCGCGTTTGTACGAATGCGACAGCAGGTAATGAACCTGCGCATCCAGGCCACCCGGCAATAAGTAGTCGTCGCTGGCACCCAGGCGAAGGAACTCTCCACGCGCACGCGCTGCCAGCTCATTCAAGGTCGCGGCAATGCCCCGGTTGCTTCGACGCACGTACTCAATAGGAAGATCGCCACTGTGCTGTGCGACCCAGTCGGCAATACGTTCGCCCGTACTGTCGGTCGAACCATCGTCGATGATGATCAGTTCCTTGGCCGGATAAGCATCTTCCAAGACGCTGTCCAGACACCGTTGCACGAATCGTTCGTGGTTGTATGCGGGTATGAGTATCGACACCAGCGGCATCGCCGATACGTTTACCAAGCCATCGTCGGCCATCGTCATAGCCTCCCCAGATAGCGTCGTGCGACCCATACGTTGAACACGAGGTATAAAAGATAATTGGCCGTGAATGCGTACATGGCGCCGATCAAGCCGAAGTAAGCCGTAAACACGTAGACAAGCGCCAGATAGCTGACGGCAAACACGCATTCGGATATCACGAACAACCGCGTCATGGCCTTGGCCAGCATGACGTAGGAAAGAATGAACGAGGCGATCTTTATGACGTCGCCAATCAGTTGCGGCCCATACAATGCATTGGCGGAGGTGAAATCCGCGCTGAAAAGGCAACGCGTCACCCAATCTCTCAGCACATAAACCAAGACCGCGAGGACGGCGACGACAGGCAGCAGAAACCGATAGGCACTGCGTAACTCCAACACCAGGGAAGCGCGACCATGGGTCGATGCCAACTTGGGCAAGTAGTAGATGTTGATGGCCGTGGTAAGGAACAGCAGATACGCATCCGACACCTTGCTTACAGCCTGCCAATAGCCGACTTGCTCCCAGCCGAACTGAACAACGAGGTGATTGCGCACCGCGATGTTGATAAGAGGCGGCAGTAACGCGGACGTGATCGTCATCACCGAGAAGGCCGCCAGACGCGACGTCATTTCGCGGTCGAAGCGCATTCGAAGCATGCTGCGCTGGAAATAGGGGCTTCGCCACCACGTCGGCAATCCGACGAGTAGCCATAACACCTGGCTGACGACCAACGCCAGCAACGCGCCATACAGATGCAGCCACTGCGACAGCCACACCACCATGGCGATGCTGAAAGCGGACCCGAGCACCTGGATGAAGGCAAGTCTTCGCACATCCATGAAGCCGTTGATCACCGCGAGCATGTAGTTGACCATCGCGATGCCGAGCTGGGCCACCGCCAACACGCGAATCAAACTTTCATAGTGCAGATCGCCTAGAAGCCAAATGGCCATCTGCCGACTGAGCACTAACGCGATGCAGCCCATCAGGCAGGATGCACAGAGCGCGTACCAAAGCGCCGCGGAGAGCAGGCGCGACAAGCGTTGCGCATCGTGACGATATTCGGCGACGTATTTGACGATGCCTGCGCTGATGCCGCCGCCGGCCAGAACAGCCAATACGGACATGAGGCTCATAAACTGGCCGAGCTTCCCAACGCCTTCGGGCCCGGCAAACCACGCCACCAACTTGATGACAACCAAACCGGCGATCAGCCGCGCCGCGGTAGCCATGGCCGAGTAGAAGCTGGCGCGAACGATGTTCATATGGGACATTCGAACGTTTGGCAGGCTTCGACGACTCGATCGACGGCGTCTGCGCACAGCGTCGGCCCCATGGGAAGGCTCAACACTTCGTTATGCAAACGCTCCGTCAGCGGCAGATGGGCGTCCCGCAAGGTGGTGTAGGCCGGTTGCCGATGAGGAGGTATCGGATAGTGCACCTGGCTTTGAATGCCATGCGCAGACAGGTGACGTTGCAGCGCATCGCGATGCGCGCAGCGGACCACGAATAGATGCCATGCGTGCTGATCTTCCTGCGTCACAGCGGGCAGCGCGATACGTGGATGACGAATACCTTCGCGATAGCGCAGCGCCACGTTACGTCGCCATGCGATGTCCTCGTCGAGATACCGCAGCTTCACTCGCAGCATGGCCGCCTGTATTTCATCGAGCCGTGAATTGAGGCCCTGAAACTGGTGGTGATACTTCACATCGGACCCGTAGTTACGCAACGCTGCGATGCGCTCAGCCAATACAGCATTGTCGGTAACGACCGCGCCGCCATCACCCAGCGCACCGAGATTTTTGCCAGGAAAGAAACTGAAAGCGGCAGCGTCGCCAAACGCGCCGGCCTTTCGTCCGTCACGCATGGCGCCATGGGCTTGTGCCGCGTCTTCGATGAGCAGCAACTTGTGCTTTTGCGCCAACGCGACCAAGGCAGGCATATCGGCCACTTGGCCATACAGATGCACCGCCATGATGGCCCGCGTGCGCGGTCCGATCGCCGCTTCCACACAAGCCGGGTCGATATTGAAGCTGACCGGATCGGGCTCTACGGGTACTGGCACCAGCCGATTTTCCGTAATGGCAAGAAAGCTGGCGATGAAAGTGTTCCCCGGCACAATGACCTCGTCACCGTCTACGAGGACGCCCAGCTCTTTGTAACCTCGCAAAATCAACGCCAAGGCATCAAGTCCATTGCCCACACCCACGGCATGGCGCACGCCGATGTAGGCGGCGAACTCCCGTTCAAACTGCGTCAGTTCCTCGCCCAATACATACCAGCCCGAGTCGATGACGCGCCCAGCCGCTGCCTTGAGCTCATCGGCATATCGTGCATTGACTTCGCGGAGACTAAGGAATGGGACGTCCATCAAAGTACCCATTCGTAGAAATCATGTGCGATGGCACGCGCACCGAAATATTCCTTTTGCGAGACGAGGCCGCTATTAAGCCGCCTGCCCTCGTGCTCGGTCGAAATACCCAAGCTGAAATAAATGCGATTCGCGTAAACGGTTCTGATCAATTCGGCCAACAAAAGATTGAGCGCATTAACTTTTCGCCCCTCTTCCGACGCGGCCAGATATTGGGCGTGTACGGCCTTGCCGAAATCGTAAATGAGCACCCCTGCCAACAACGATCCTTCATCGCGTGCCTCGTAGAGCACCATGTGCTGGGGAAAACGCGCCTGCAGCAGGTGCAGTTCTTGCAAACTGTGGGTGGGTGCGACGTTGTATTTGCGCAGCGCATCCGAGACCAGTGCGTGGAAATCCGTCATATCGCTAGCCTGCTGGCATCGGATACCCGTTTTTTGCGCCTTGTTCACCGCGCGCTGACGTTCCTGCGTGAAACGGAACGTCTCCTGCAACGGGATCACTGAAGACAGATCCCGCCGCTTCAGTTGTGCGCCAAGCCGATGCAAGGCGTACAGATCCTCTTCGGCGGGATAGGTGTGGAACACGTGTGGCACGGCTTTGTAGAGGACACGTTCTACGGCGAGTGCGCGATAGTGTTCGCCAATCTGTTCGAACACGGCCAGCGTCGATTCGGCGCGCAAAGTGCGGCTTGAGATAAGTCCCGCATAGGTGAGGCCACCGTGACTCGTCACCAGGCTTCCTTGCCTATTCGCAGGGAAAACGGCTACCACTTCATGGTCGCGCTGGACGACTAACGAGCTATCTGTAAAACGCTCGGCGTGATATTCCATATAACTACGCCGATGCAAGAAGTTTCCATTTCTTGATCGCTCGACGAGCGCATCCCAGGCGCCCGCATCGGTCGGCACGTAGGGTCTAACGGTAAGCATGCATATCACCGACGAGGTGCGCCGCGCTGGCCTCTGCCACGCCGAATCCATCCCGACCCATGTCGTTGCCGTTGTAGAACATCAGCAGCTTGTCACGCTGGCGGATCAAGGCGGGATAGCAGATCACTCGCGAATCCCAACCGCTGCTGGATAGCGTCAGACCCAACGTATCGTCGCGACGCTCCCATCGGATGCCGTCATCGCTGTAGGCAACGCCCGGAAAGTATTCGCCGGTGACGTTGCCGCGTGTGAAGTACATGACGTAGCCGTCGCCGAACCGATAGACACGTGGTCTGCCGATGCGGTACTCGCTACCTTGGGGAAGCAGGCAAACGTGGTCTTCGTGCGGTATCGATTGAAGATCATCCGTCTCCACATAACGGATGTGGTAGCGCGGAAACGGATGGCCGTCGATGATTTCCCAGTCGTCGCCGACGGCGTACCACAAACGCCATCGGCCGTTTTCATAAATCACCGAATGCACGGCGGCGATGGTGCTGCGCCCGCGGCCGCGATCCAGAATGGGCGTTTCCTGTGTGCGACGAAAACACTCACCGCCATCGGTGGAAACCGCTACACCGGTAAAGGCCAGAAACTTGGCTTTCGCGACGCGTTGGAAGCCCACATAGAACACGTGAAGGCCATCGGGCGTATCCACGATATCGCCCAGGATCAAGCCGTGATCGTCAAAGCAACCGTCGCGACCGATGTCGAGCACCGGCTCCGCGCTAACACGCACAATAGTCGCGGGATCGTCGGCACGCACATCGACGTAGCCAATACGGCTGACACCGTCGTTATCGCGAAAGCCTGCATAGACGCGGATAAGATCGTCATCGATGCGACAAGGCGTTGGTGTAAGCGCAGAGTGGCGCATCCAGTCACCGACACTGTGCCGTGCGGTTTCGAACACAAGGCCTTTCTTGGTCCACGTGAGCATGTGCTCAGAGCCTCACGTCAAGGCTGGACTTGTCCGGAAGCGCATGTGCGGGAGATCCGACGTAGATACGGCCCGGTTCGGTATTGCGCGTCACGAGGGCGCCGGCGCCGATCACATTATCCAGTGCCACTTTCACGTGATCGTTAAAAGTGGCGTTCACGCCGATAAAGCTGCTCTCGCCGATCTCGCAATAACCTGAAATGACTGCATGCGAAGCAATGAATACATGGTCGTGAACGACGGTGCGATGGCCCACGTGATTGCCGCTCCAAAGGATGCAGTTATTGCCGATACGAACGAAGGGCTGAATGACGTTGCCTTCGAAGATGAACGTGTTTTCGCCGAGCTCGACGTTGCGCCACACGAAGGCCCGCGTACTCACATAGGTGGCAAGGCGATAACCCTTGTTTTTGGCATCCAGATAAAGACGCTTGCGCAGTCCATTGAGTTGACTGGCCGGAATGGCCACAAACACGTCGACATCTGCCGGCGGGTAATGCGCCTCCAAGGTCTCGAACGCGACCACGGGGCGATCCGCCAACACGGGCTGCGTGAGATATTCGCGTTCGACGCTAAAAGCGACGACGTCGTAGTCGCTGTCGTGCTCGAAATATTCACAGGCGATCTGCGCGAACTCGCCTGCGCCAATCACCACTAGCGACCGGGCCATGCTACCGGACCCTCCCGGTACCGTGTGCCGTTGGCCTCGCGCAAGAACTCGTCGTAGTTGGTGATGTAGTCGGACGGGTCGTACAACTGGTCGGCCAGCACCATCAGCACGCAGTCATCGCTAAAATCGTAGAGCTCGCGCCACACCATATTGCCGAGCAGCAGGCCGTGCGAAGGATCGTTGAGCACCACCTCCGCCGGCCCGCTTCCGTCGTCAAGCAGAAACGTGACGGAGCCACGGACCGATATGGCCAGTTGATTGAGACGACGATGCGCGTGCTGTCCCCGGTGTACGTCACCTTTCGTGGCGAACAGGTAATACACGCGACGAATCTCAAAGGGGACGTTTCGATCTTGTTCCAACGCAACGAGCATGCCGCGGCTATCGCCATGCTTCTGCAACTGGATTCGCTCGATTTCCATGTTTTAAGCCACGGCCGTAAGTTTTTAAGATGACCCACGTACCTGAGTGCCGCCGGGTTTGCGAAAGGTTGCGCGAGAGCTCGGGTGGCACGGAAGCGCAGCAATATTTTTCGATGATCGCCTGATGCAACCATTCGCCGATCGAGCGGCACTCACTCGGACAAAGCCCCTTTTTGGCCCGAATACGGCTCCCCCCTCCCTGGTGCGAAATAAGTCAGGGAGATGGCAAAAAGGACCGGCACCGACGACGGCGACGCGCAAAGGCATCTCGGTTATGCAATGGCAGAACAAGGCTCCGGCAAAGCAGAGCAATAACGTGGCTTTCATGCATGGCGCTGACAGCAAGCTGACTGATCCGCCCTATCCGTCTGCTGAAGAAGCCTCGACCGTTCGGCCCAGGAAATTGGTGTTCTTGCACTGGGCTACCGTGCTCTGCGTATGTTTCGCGGCAACGTTTATCTTGATCCGGGATCAAGTCGACGGACGCGTCTTGCGACAGTGGCTGCTTGAAGGGCATCGCCATTTCGGATTGTTTGTGCTCTTTCTATTCTTTGTTCGCGTCGTTCTTCGCATTCGGCTGGGCAAACTCCCGTCCGCCGACAACGCATCGCGCATCGTTCATATCCTGGCGGGACTAACACACATCGCTTTGTACGCGTTGCTACTCGCGTTGCCCATGCTTGGCTGGGCGCTTAGCTCTGCGCAGGACAAGCCGGTTCATCTGTTTGGCGCAACGTTGCCGAATCTGGTGGGCGCCGATGAAGACTTAGCCGACACCTTGCAAACGTGGCACGTGGACGCCGCCTGGTTGTTACTGGGCCTGGTGACGCTGCATGTCTGCGCTGCCCTGTGGCATCACTTTGTTTTGCGCGACGGCGTGTTGCGAACAATGTTGCCAAGACGCCGTCGCTGATCCGCGTAAGACCCTCACCCACTGCTGCATTCGATCAAAACAAGGAGACGTCATGCCATCTTTTCTGAACCGACGCGCGATGCGCCGGCCCAAGAGGATGCGCCGGTCCAAGCTTGCGTACCTTTGGTACGGTCTTGCGGCCCTTCTGCTGTTCGTTAGCACCTCGGCGAATGCGATTCCCGCGTATGCACGGCAGACTGGCGCCGCCTGTGCGGATTGCCACGCCGGTGCTTACGGTGCTGGCGCCAATGGACCGGGCCTGACGCCTTATGGCATGCGCTTCAAGCTCAATGGATATACCGATACGGACGGCAACGGCGTGAAGATACCGGTCGCCGGACAGCTCGTAGGAACCCGAGCCGTTCCTGCTCAGGGGCAGAGCACCACGGAACTTTCCGAAGCCGATCTTTATTTGGCCGGGCGTGTTACGGATCAGATTGGCGGTTATGTGAAGATCCAGACCGACAACGTCGGGAATAACAAATACACCACCCAATTGAGTGATGTCGATCTGCGCTTTGTCGCCAAGGATCTCAAGCTAGGCAATAAGGAAGCGACATTCGGCGTGACCGTCAACAACAATCCCGGATTCCAGGATCCGGTCGCTGCGTTGCCCGCCGCATCTCAGGATGGACCACCGACGGTTTCCGGCTCGTTGCTCAACCCATCCAGCTCCAACACATTGTCCCATCGCGTTATCGGCGCGAGTGTTTATGGTCTCTATGATTCCGATTGGTACGGCGAAATCGGAACTTACACGTCGATGCCGACATCGGTGCAGGATCATTTGGGTTACTCCATCGGAGGAGATCCCGGCAAGCTTAGCGATACGGGCTATTTCAGCTTTGCGTATATGAAGGATCTCAAAAGCCAATTTTTCTCGGCGGGTGTGGTTGCGCTGACGACCAAACGCCAGCTTCCCCGCACTGGACCGAACGAAGACCTTACCGATCTGGGCTATGACCTGACTTACCAGTATCTAGGTAATCGGGACAACATCGTGCAGCTGGCGTACTTCAATATTCTTGAACAACGCCGTTACGCCAGTGTGCCGGTGAGTCCCTCCATTCCTGGTCTTACCGCGGGGGAACGAGGCATCGTGCACGATCAGACCGCGAGCGTTTCGTACACCTTCAAGCAGAGTTACGGCGTGACCTTTGCGCATATGGCGAGCACGGGAACGCACGACGTCGTTCGCTTTGTGCCCTATGGCGATCCCGACACCATCAGCAACAGTTTCAGCGTGTTCTGGACGCCTTTCGGGAAGGACGATTCCTGGACAACGATCGCGAATATCAAGATCGCCGCCACCTGGTTCCGCTTCACCAAGTTCAACGGCAGCGTCACCAACGTCTTCGGCGTCCCCTTGGGCGCTCCAATAACCAACGCGCGAGACCTGGATGAATTCCTGCTCTCCGCGAGCGCTGCATTCTAAAAACGCGTACAGGAGTCGGCACGTGATCGAGTTAGCTTTGAGGCAATCCATGCGTTGCCTGGTGGTTGCGGGAGTTCTTTTCGGGTGGATGGTCACCTCATCCACGGCGTCAGCCGGCGATGCTTCCGCTGGATCGAGCGTCTTCAAAACGGAATGCTCCGAATGCCACAGCGTCAAAGAAGGACGCAATAAAAAAGGTCCCAGTTTGTTTGGCGTTGTGGGGCGAGCAGCCGGCACGATACCGGACTACTCCTACTCAGACGCGCTGAAGCAAGCGCATTGGGTCTGGACAGCAGACAAGTTGCACAGCTATTTGTCGCAGCCGGCAAAACAGGCCAATCCTGGGACCAAAATGAAATACAGCGGTCTGACCGACCCCAAGCAGCTGGATGATCTCATTTCGTATCTGAGTACGATCCACTGATGAATTTCACTTCTCTTGTGAGATCGACGATAAGTCCGACATGCCCTTCGTGGCGCGAATATGCTATGAACAACAGCGACACCTCGCCATTTAAACGATGAAGTGATGCTGCGTAGTAGCGCCCTCAGCACACCCATCACGGGGTGTTCTCCGCCGTGGCTTACGCGCTTCCACGGCATAGCCTTTACGCGTCCGGATAAGTAGATCTTATGGCGAAGCGTCGCCCATTTTCCGGGAAAGTCAGGACATGCCCGCACCGAGCCGGGCCTTATCGGCTCGCGCCCCGCATGGGGGGCGCAACGGTAGGCTTCGGTCTCGTTTCCATGGCGATTGCAACATGGTTGCCCATGTCGCTCCATGCCCAATCCACCAATATCAGCGGTGTGGTGGCGCTTAGTTCGCAACTGGTTGATCGCGGCCTGGCCGTTACACCCGTCACGCCGATCTTCCAGGCAGCGGCATCCTGGACGTCTCCGTCAGGTTGGTCGCTGGGTCTATCGGGAGGCACCGAACTCCGCTCGCCCGGAAACGTTACCGAAGCCTTGGCGCAGGCATCGCATTATTGGTCGCTTTCCAGCGACTGGCAGATGCAAGCGAGCTTGCTTTACTACGATTACCCTAGCAACGCCCGTTCAGGTGCCTTCGACCGCGCGGAAACGGGGGTCAGTTGGATATACCGGGATGTTCTGACGTTTGGCCTGTCGGCGACCTCGCTGACGGGCGGAAACGACCATCAGCCGCGCGGCGCCGCCGATCTCAATGTCCACTGGCCGCTGACCAAGCATTTTTCCGTATCTGCAGGGCTGGGCGTGGCCCAATCCCTTCTTTCACCCTACACTCCCAACGGCTATGGCCGCGCGAGCGTCTACCGCTACGGCCACGCGGGCTTGATGTGGGGCTACGGTCCCTGGCGGATCGAGCTCGATCGCATCATGATCGATCCGGGATCGCGCCGAGAATGGGGCAATCTGGCGCCCTCCCCCTGGGTCGCCACCATTTCGCGGTCCTTTTGATCCAGAGGCAACCTTTCTGCGCTGAAACGGCACCTATGTAGCCCATTCCACGCAATCGGACGGCCTTCTCAGAACCTATGAACGAAGCTGACCTCAATGCCGACGTCGCCGACCGCATGCTGCTCCAGCGCATGTCAGCGGGCGATCGCGTCGCGCTGGCAACGCTGTACCACAGTTATCACGGCAGGTTATGCCGCTTTCTGTCCCGGTTAACGCGGCGTGCCGACGTTATCGAAGAAGTGATCAATGACTGCTTTTTGGTCACTTGGCAGAAAGCGGGCGACTTCCGCGGTGACTCGCGCGTGTCGACGTGGATTATGGGTATCGCCTATCGCTGCGGACTCAAGGCGCTGCGGCAGCACGGTGACGAACCCGTCGAGGACGACTCCGTACCGGAGGAGCGCACACCCGCCACGGATCCGGGTGAAGATCGCGAGTTGCGCGACTGGTTGAGTAAAGGTCTCGATCGCCTATCTGCAGATCAGCGCTTGGTAGTCGAGCTCGTGTACGGGGTGGGTCATAGCTTGGAGGACGTTGCCACCATCATGCAGTGCCCCGTCGGTACGGTGAAGGCACGGTTGTTCCACGCGCGCGTCAAGCTGCGCAACGTGCTACCCGCATTGGCGGGAGACTCACCCATATATAAAGAGGGCGTGCCATGACCTTCCCCATGAATACCAGCCAGGATTGCCTTCGTGCCTGGGAGGCTATGCCCTGGGTACTGCAAAATAGCGCCACGCAAGAGCAAAGCGAGTGGTTGAAAAATCATCTTGCGCGCTGCGAATCGTGCCGTGCCGAATTTGCGCAACAAACGCGCCTAAAGCGTGCTCTGTCGCTGCCCTCGGATATCCCTGTTGACGCCAACGCCGGATTAAACCGTCTGCTGGACCGTCTTGATGCACCCCAACCTCAGGAGGCGTTGCCGTATCGGTCGCGGTCGGGACATTGGTTGATGCGGGCGATGGTCGCCGCTGTGTTGATCCAGGCGATCGGCATAGGCGTACTGGGCGCAAGGTTGTGGTCGACAGACAACAGCCCGATGTATCGCACACTCAGCCAACAGCCGTTACCCGCTCCCTCGGGCGCGATCCGCGTCGTGCCTGATGCAGCCATGACGCTAACCGATTGGAACGCGTTGCTTCATAGCCTTCGGTTGCAAGTGGTGGGCGGCCCCAACGACGTGGGTGCTTATACAGTCGTACCGGCA
>JAATFF010000074.1 GCA_015655335.1 Lysobacterales bacterium
CGTACCGACCGGCGTGATCAGGTTCTGCGCCGCGAGCGCATTGGCCACGTCCTGCGCCGATAACCCGCGCGCCTGCATGGCTGGCGGATCGAGATCGATCTGGACCTGGCGGACCTTGCCGCCGAACGGGAACGGGATCGCCGCACCCGCTACCGAGGTGAGCTGCGGGCGGATGATGTTGAGGCCCAGGTCGCCGAGGTTCTGCTCGGTCAGCCCTTCACCCGACAGCGCCAGCTGGAAAATGGGCACCGTCGACGCGTTGTAGTGCAGGATCAGCTGCGGCGTGGTGCCGGCGGGCAGCTGACGCAGGAGCGTCTGTGCCACGGCGGTGACCTGCGCGTTGGCCGTCCGGATGTCCACGGTGGGCTGGAAGAAGATCTTGATGATGCCGAAGCCGTTGATCGACTTGGCTTCGATATGCTCGACGTCATTGACCGTGGTGGTCAGTACACGCTCGTAGGGCGAGGAAATACGCCCTGCCATCTGGTCCGGCGACAGGCCGGTGTACTGCCACACCACCGCGATCACCGGAATTTTGATATCCGGAAAAATGTCGGTAGGCGTACGCAGGGCCGCCAGCGGCCCGACGATCAGGATCAGCAACGCAAGAACGACGAAGGTATAAGGCCGCTCCAGCGCAAGCCGTACAATCCTCAACATGTGGCCGTACTCCAGGGATTTAGGGGCGGAGCGCCCAGGCCGCATGCCGCATCCGTGGCATTCATGCAGCGCTCTGAGCCTTTATTGCAGCCGCTGCCAGCGGCGGGATGCTCCGCTTACATGCAAACTTCCGATTACGACGGACGGCCGGGCCATGGGGAATGGCACCAGCCGAATGCCAAGTTTAGTTGGGCGACTTGCTAAGATCGATACAGCACGGCGAATGGCTCGATACGCATGACGAATGAATACCTAGAGCTACGGCACCTCAAATACTTTGTCGCGGTCGCCGATGAACTGCATTTTGGCCGCGCGGCCGAGCGCCTGGGCATCTCGCAGCCACCGCTCAGCCAGCAGATTCACGCGCTGGAATTGCGCCTGGGCGCCAAGCTGTTCGAACGCAAAGGCCGAGGCATCGTCTTGAGCGGCGCGGGCAGCGCACTGCTGCCTCGAGCCCGAGGAATACTTACCCAGGCCGAGCGGGCCGCCGAATCGGTCGCGCGTTCGCAGCGAGGGGAGCTGGGGGAGCTGCATCTGGGGCTGATGTCGTCCGGGCCGTTTACGGTTGTCGTGCCGCGTGTGCTGGCGCGCTTCCGCGAACGCCTTCCCGATGTGCGCTTGCTGATCCATGAAATGGCGACATCGCTGCAGATCGATGCACTGGAACAAGGTGTGATCGATGTCGGCGTGATTCGGCCCGATGCCCTGCCCAGCAACATCAAGTCCATCGAACTCTTCAAGGACTCGCTAACGGTCGTGATGCATTCCAGCAATCCGCTGGCAGCCACGCCTGGGCCGATCGACATCCATGAGCTGGCCCGCGAGGATTTCATTTTTTACCAGCGCATTTTGGGCGTACGTCTCTACGACGAAGTCATCGCGCTGTGCACAAAGGCCGGTTTTAGCCCGCGAATCCTCTACGAAGTGCGAGAGCTGCCCACCATCATCGGGCTTATCTCCGGCGGCTTTGGTGTCGCGGTCCTGCCGGGCTCGGTGCAGCGGATGGTGGTGGAGAACGTGGTGTATCGCCCGCTCAAGGGCATGGAGGCCGCCACGGCCGTCTGGGCGATCTATCGCGACGATGCGAACGACCCGATGGTCAGTGCGTTCCTGGAGATCGCGCAATGCCTGGCTTCCAAGCGGAAAGAACCTGGAAATCCGTGACGGGTTGATGTGTCACTCCGCCGGCAAGACGATGATCGATTCACAAGAAGCTCGTTGAGTTTTCTCCGAGCTTGACGCGATTTCCCATCAAGAAAGACGGCATGGCGCCGCATGCAGTCTGCAAGCTTTCGTCAGGCATAACTCAGCCTCTTCCGCGTAGAGCGCGAAAGTACGTCAGCGTGTCATCACGAACACGACACTTTTTATAGACGCATCGCGCAACCAGCCACTGTCAGCTTTGCCCTAACACTCAGAGCGCCACTGTATGACTCGTTTTCAAGCAACACACTGTTGCCGAAAATGACTCAAAAGTGGCTAGCCATAGGCGTAAATAATTTGTAAACTTATAAGTACACAAACGCCATATCCCCTATCCGCATAGGTATTTTGCATGCGCATTCATCCCCTTACCCGCGGCCTGGCAACCGCACTGATATTTGCTTTACCGGCTCTTCCCGCCACGGCGGCACGCTTTGAATTGCAAGGCGGCGTCAGCTACATGGACAGCTACAGCACGCCTGTCGCGTTCGGTGAAGTGATCTTCGACGATCACGCCATCGGCAGCAGCAACTTCACGTGGGCACCCGATGTGACCGGTGGCTGGATCGACGGGCGCAACATTGCGCGTTACAGCAACGATCGCTACACCACGCGCGATAACGTTTGGCTGCTCGCCGGCGGCGTACGTTTTCACTACGGTCCGGCCAATGCGTGGTATCAACCGCTGTTCTTCAGCTTCCAGCCTGCCCTGCACACCGGACGCACGCAGGCGCTAAGCAGTAGCTACGAATTCGTCAGCACAGTCGGCTATCAGGGCAATCATTGGAGTTTGGGCGTTCGCCACATCTCCAATGGCAGCTTCCACGAGCCCAATCGCGGCGAAACGATGCTGGTCGCCGGCGTCGCATTTTGATCTAGCGCGTTCTTGTCACACATAAAACAACGGCCCCGATGGGGCCGTTGTTGTTTCCGAAGCTGCAAAAGTTCTGTCTCAGTGTCCGCCACCACCGGCACCGGCTTTCGCTGCAAAGGGCGGCTTCGCCATCCAGATCACCACGATGAGGGACAGGAAAATCCATCCCAGCATGTGGAAGACCTCATTGAAAGAGATCTGCAGACCCTGCAGCGTGATCGTTTGGTTCAACACGGCGACCGCTGTCTGCGAATCGCCTGTTTGAGCCAGCACTTGTTGCACGTCAGGATTGTAAGGCGTGATCTGCTCGGCCAACCGAGCATGGTGCAGGATGCCGCGATGCTGCCACAGGAAGGTGGTGAGCGATGCCGCAAAACTCGCACCCATGGTGCGCAGGAACGTGGCCAGACCACCACCAGCGGCAATTTCGTTGGGCCGCAGGTCCGACAGCAGGATCGTCGTGACTGGCATGAAGAAGAACGCCACGCCAAGACCCTGCAACAGCTGCACCAAGGCAACATGTTCGAAGTCGATGCCGATATAGAAATTCGAGCGCAGGAAACACGTCGCCCCCATCACCACGAAGGCACCGCTGGTCAGCAAACGCAAATCAAATCGCGTGGCGTACTTACCGACAATAACCGTAAGCAGCACCGGGATAATGCCAAGCGGCGCGGTGGCCAAACCTGCCCACGTCGCGGTGTAACCCAAATTCAGCTGCAACCATTGCGGCACGAGCAAGCCGATGGCAAAGAACGCCGCGTAAGCCAGCACCAGCGCGATCGTACCCATGCGGAAATTGCGGTGCCGGAACAGCTTGAGATCGACGATCGGGTCTTTGTCGGTCAATTCCCAGATCAGGAAGATCACGATCGCGATGGCCGAGACGATCGACGTAACCACGATGAACGTGGAGTTGAACCAGTCGTCATCATTACCCTTGTCCAGCACCACCTGCAGTGCGCCGACACCGATGACCAGGGTGATCAAACCCACGTAGTCGATCTTCGGCAGCTGCGTGATCACTTCGCGCAAGCGCATCTGATTGCCACCACCATGCTGGCGAAAATGCCGATCGGTACGTTGATGAAGAAAATCCACGGCCACGAATAGTTGTCGGTAATCCAACCGCCGAGAATGGGACCGGCAATCGGCGCCACCACGGTCACCATCGCCAGCAACGCGAGCGCCATGCTGCGTTTGGCGGGTGGATAGATCGAGATCAGCAACGCCTGCGTGATCGGATACATGGGCCCGGCTACCGCGCCCTGCAGGGCACGGAATCCGATCAGCATGCCCATGCTCTGAGCGATGCCGCACAAAAACGAGGCCATCGAAAACAGGATGGTCGCCCACACGAACAATTTCACCTCGCCGAAGCGGCGCGTGAGAAAGCCGGTGAGCGGCAGCGCGATCGCGTTGCTCACCGCGAAGGAAGTGATCACCCAGGTGCTCTGATCCTGACTCACGCCAAGGTTGCCGGCGATGGTCGGCAGCGACACGTTGGCGATCGTAGTGTCCAGCACCTGCATGAACGTGGCCAGCGACAGGCCGATCGTCGCAAGAACCAGGTTGGGTGGACGGAAGTGGGTGCTCATGAGATCCGGATCTTGGTAGAGATGCGCTGCAAGCGTCGCCGTGATGAGGAATGCGCTGCGGGCCTGTCGACCAGCTGGCTCATCCTTGGCTCATCAATGCTGTCCCGCCATGTTCGCGTGGATGATCTGCGCGATCTGCTCGTCGGCCTTGACCATTTCCTGCCGGAAGATGTCGGTGCTGAAGCGCGCTTCGGTACGCGGTGTCTGCGACAGTGCCGGGCCGTTCTGGTTGTGCAGGTTCACCTCGGTGTCGAGCGACATGCCGATACGCAGCGGGTATTTGTCGAGCTGCGACGGATCGGTGAACACGACACGCGCCGGAATGCGCTGCACGATCTTGATCCAGTTGCCGGTGGCGTTCTGCGCCGGCAACAGCGAGAAGGCACTGCCCGTGCCCACGCCC